>CAXEIX010000166.1:0-2897 GCA_963996605.1 uncultured Candidatus Poseidoniales archaeon
CTGAACCGGGGGGTCCCGTCACGCCCAGAGTCCAAGCCGACTCTGAGTAGATTTTTGGGGTGTCCTGCGACTGTTCTATCTCGGTAAGTAGTCTGGACAAGCTTCGACGATCGCCAGACTTTGCTAGATCCAGGAGTTCGTCAATATTACTCAATTCCAGTTCCACCCCAAATCGTCTCCGACTCCGATTGGAACATTGTTTTGTTTTCTTTCCATGGCCTCATCTAAGAATCCGAGAACATCTGAAGTGGGGGTACCGGGCCCAAAAACAGCCCTTACTCCACATTTGTAAAGAAGTTCTAGATCCCGGTCGGGGATTATTCCTCCTGCGAAAACTATGACGTCCCCGAGGCCACCTTCCCTAAGTCCATCACATATCTTCGGGATAAGGGAGTCATGGGCTCCAGAAAGGGTGGATAATCCAAGAACCTGTGCATCTTCGTCATTCACTATCCTGACAATATCAGAAGGTGATTTTCTGAGGCCGGTGTAGATAACATCATGACCACCGTCCCTCAATGCTCTAGCGATTACCTTAGCGCCCCTATCGTGCCCATCTAGACCTGGTTTAGCAATAACAACTCGCATGTTTCAACTAGTTGCAAATGGCGATATGACTTCAAGCAACCGGACGATGGAATCCCCTGCCCCTTAGGAATGCTCATGGGCGGTCTGCCTCCACCAAACCCCATGAGTGGCAACTCCGACAAGATTGACGACCTTAGGCGTAGGAAGTCTAAGTCTCAGTCTGGAGGGGGGCAAAAAAGAATCTCCGCACAGCACGCCAAGGGGAAGATGACTGCTAGGGAAAGAATTGAGCAAATGCTTGATGAAGGGTCATTTGTAGAAGTTGATGCTTTGGTAGAGCATCGATGCAGAGATTTTGATATGGATAGGAATGTGATCCCGGGCGATGGGGTGGTTTGTGGTCACGGCACGATTGATGGGAGGCTCGTCTACTGTTTTGCACAGGATTTTACAGTTTACGGAGGATCACTTGGAGAAATGCATGGACTAAAGATTTGCAAGATTCTAGACATGGCAGTAAAGACTGGTGCCCCGGTAATTGGCTTGAACGACAGCGGTGGTGCAAGGATACAGGAAGGAGTTGCTAGTCTGGGTTCCTATGCGGAGATATTCTTTAGAAATGTAAGATCGAGCGGAGTAATACCTCAAATCTCAGTCATCATGGGGCCATGCGCAGGGGGTGCCGTTTACTCTCCGGCAATTACCGACTTTGTGATAATGGTCGAAGATACATCTCACATGTTCATCACTGGCCCAGAAGTAATCAAGACAGTGACCAATGAGGAAGTAGGTTTTGAAGAGCTTGGTGGGGCTTCTACTCATGCAACAAAATCGGGAGTTACGCACTTCACAGCAATAGACGATAACAGTGCGTTGGAGATTGTCAGGGAATTGGTAGGCCTCATCCCTTCAAACAATCTACAAAAGGCACCGACCTCAGAAAGCAGCGATTCCTTAGACAGAGTATGTGAATTGCTAGATTCCCTAGTTCCAGAGGATCCCGGGGTGCCATATGATATGTTGGAAGCGATCGAAGAAGTGCTTGACTCTGAAAGCTTCTTGGAGATTCAAGAAGACTTTGCTCCAAATATTGTCATCGGACTTGGCAGGCTTGGTGGGCAGTCAATTGGAATTGTTGCTAATCAACCGATGCACTTAGCCGGATGCCTGGATATTGACGCATCTGTGAAAGCAGCGAGATTTGTACGATTCTGTGATGCATTCAACATCCCATTACTTACATTTGTAGATGTTCCTGGTTTTCTCCCAGGGGCTAGTCAAGAATGGGGTGGAATCATCAGGCATGGTGCCAAACTCCTCTATGCATTTGCTGAGGCTACAGTTCCAAAGCTCACCGTCATAACGAGGAAAGCATATGGTGGTGCATATGACGTAATGTCTTCCAAGCATATTCGGGGCGATTACAACATTGCTTGGCCATCTGCAGAACTTGCGGTAATGGGGGCAGAGGGTGCGGTGCAAATTATCCACAGACGTAGGATCGCAAATTCAAGAAATCCCGAGCAAGAGAGGGAGAGGCTCGTAGATGACTATGAGGAGACGTTTGCAAATCCGTACAAGGCAGCTGCACTAGGTTACATAGACGATGTAGTCATGCCTTCAGAAACCAGAGTGGTTCTTGTGAAAGCATTGGGTGCAATATTGGAAAAGGAAGAGCCTCGACCTGAGAAGAAGCATGGGAATATTCCGTTGTGAGTAATATGGCCAAAGAAGAAAGAGAAAGGAGGATTATGGCGGCCGTAATCTCATTGGTAATGCTGGAAATAGAATCTGGCGAAACAATAGAGCCATCACTAGGCAGAGATGAGGGTAGTTCTTGGTCAAAATCCCATAGGAGGATGGCAATGGGAAAGACTTCATGGTTGAAGGCAAGAACTGTTAGAAGTACCAAGAGGTGAAAATTTGTCCGAGAAGAGGAAGGTTACTGTTGACGGGGAAGATTTCGAAGTAGAAATTAGCCCGGGAGAGGGAGTCTGGGAGGTTTCTATCGAAGGCAGAACTTACTCTGTTGAGGTCGAAGGCACCAAGAGGAGTACCAAAAGAAAGAAGCGCGTTGCAAAGAGTACTGGAGGATCTGGTTCTGGAGTTATTTCCTCTGCAATTCCGGGCAAGATCGTAGCAATAATGGCTGCTGAGGGAGACAATGTTGAGGAAGGGAGTGTAGTGATCGTCCTAGAGGCAATGAAGATGCAAAATGAGATTAAGGCAGGCATAGGAGGACGTGTTAGGAAGATCATGTGCAAGCCTGGAGAGAGGGTAGAGGCGAATATGCCCCTAATGGAAATAGCGAATACATTGGAAGGTGACGTTTGATGCTCATTTGTGATTTCGAAGACTGTGATAGGAGG
>CAXEIX010000167.1:0-2891 GCA_963996605.1 uncultured Candidatus Poseidoniales archaeon
GATGGTCAACGCAGCAAGGACCCACTCACTTGGGGCAAAACTGACCGGGGCCGGAGGCGGGGGCTGCATGGTTGCCCTCACGCACGATCCTATCAGGGTCTCCGAGGCGATTGAAGTCGCTGGAGGCAGACCATTGGTCACCAGACTGGGTGCACAAGGTGTCAGATTCGTATAACGAGAGTACTGTAATCACCCCTGTAAAAACAATATTTCCTTATATAACCATTTATAAGGGAAATGTCGGTCGACAACCTATGCTCAGCGATGAAGAAAGACTCACCGTAGTGAATGTAGTAGCCTCTACCAGAGTAGCGGAGGAACTGGACCTCCCGGACATAGCCATCCAGTTGAACTGCGAATACGAGCCAGAGCAGTTCCCGGGCGTGGTTTACAGGGTAGTGGAACCCAAGCTCGCCATCCTTATGTTTAGGTCAGGCAGGGCTGTTTGCACCGGTGGTAAGAACGAGGACAACATCCAGACTGGTATTGAGAGGATGATCGGTGATCTCAGAAACGCGGGTATCGAAACTTGGGAACTGAAGGACGTGGAGATAGAAGTCCAGAATATGGTCGCAACCTACTCCCTCTTCTATCCAGAGGACTATGGTGAAGTCGCTAGAATGGATGACATCAACACCAAGGTCATTGACGAGGATGGCGGCGGAATTAGAGCAGCCACCGACGAGGAGGTAGAGAACGAGGACCCTAGAATCAGGGGGATTCTACAGGGTGAGCCACTAGCAGCCCTTCCCAGGAAACTCAATCTGAACAACCTGACCTTCCACCTTCCCTTCGACAAAGTCGAATACGAGCCAGAGCAGTTCCCTGGCCTAATCTACAGACTTGACTACCCTCGTGTGGTATGCCTGATATTCGGTAGCGGCAAGATGGTGATTACCGGCGCTAGGCACAAGGACGAGATTCTCGAGGCAGTTGAACAGATCAAAGACGAGCTAGCAGATCTGCTGTAGGCGATGAACCAACGTTATTGAGCAGACCGGCATGCGAATGCCATGCACGGGCCCTCCAGAGCCATCATGATGATTGCAGCCCTGGCATTGGCACCATTGGCCTGCTCGCTGACCGTGGCAGACCTTTCAAACTCCGATCAATACTCGGCAGAATCATCGGTGCAAGACAGAAACACGGGGTCCGCCGATGTACCTAACTGGAGAGTCAACGACAACTGGATGTACGACGGGTACCTGGATGTTGTTGATTTCGTGGCAGACTCTGGCGTCTCCACGAATGCCGAGACCCTCGAGGGATCGCTCGATAGGACGGTATCGGACATTTATCTGTACGATATCGATGGTAATGAGACCCTCGTCTACGAAGTAGAGTCGATAGGCGCTTACGAGTCAGACGGCGTCATCGAGATAGACGGAACTAATGGCTGCCTATACCTGGATATGCAGACTACTGAAATCATTCGCGCCTCTGACTTGGCTACTTACTCTCAGGATGTCACGATTGACGTATACTTCGACCCCTCCTTCTTCGGCAACTGCGTCGACTGGCTTAGACAGGATATCGGTGAGCTGAGTGTGGACAACACGTTCCAACCTCCCTTGGAGAACTACGACTTTCCACTCTCTGTTGGGGAGACTTGGGGGATGGACTACAGCCAGGAAACCGAATACAGCGGCTCCAGCAATTACGTAGACATCCCCGATGACACTAGCGACACAAACTCCACCAGTTGGGCTGTCGTTAGCCAGGGTGGCTCCGGAGTCGCATACCCCGGTTGCTACCAGTCATTCAACGTGACATCATACGACTCGGACGGAGACGAGGTCGGGTTCAACTGGTACTGCCCGGCAGTTCGAGGCGAGGTGAAGAGCTCTATCGAACAGGCATTCGGATTCATCGCGGTCCATGAGTTGATCAGTTACCAACCTGTTACTAGAGCGAAGGAGATTTCGATAGACATCGAATACCCACTTTCACCTACTGGCATAGAGATATCCGCATGGCTTAATGTCACGGAGCAGGGGCAAGCAGTCGCGAACCAGGATCTTCAGTTCCGCTATGAATCCGAGGGTGAGGTACAGAACGTAACTACGGATGAAAATGGCTCCTACCATTTGACCTTCAATTCTGGAGACAAACCCGACGATACCCATGGCTCAGGAGAACTCGGCAGCCACGGTTTGATCGCTTGGACACACCTTGGCGGAAATGTCCTGGGAACAAAGTCCTTGGTAATAGACTCAGAAGTTCATGAGATAGACTTGGTCGCCAGATCTTCTGCCGTAACCGTTCAGAGGTTGCGTCCGTCAAGTGGAAACGAGGTTACACTAGACTCATCAATTGGATTTACGGCAATTTCTGGAGATATCCTAACCTTCTCAGTACCAGTCTCGAATCGTGGTTTGATCCAGTCGCCATTCTCAACGATCGTCATCAGCGCACCAGACGGATCAGAAGTTTCAGGCATAGTTCCCCCACTTGGGAGTCTGCAGGAATCCCGGGTTCTTGTCAACTGGACAGTCCCCGAATCCCAGCCTTTCGGAAACGTCTACCTGTTCTTCGAGGTTGACCCCTTGGAGGAAATAACTCAGGAAGGTAACAGATCAAACAACCAAGGATCGTTCGTTCTCTATGTAGGAGGCCTCCCAATCTCCGACCTCTCCATGCCAAATGAGACTCTGACTAATGAGGCGGTGATATTGGATGCAAGCGCGTCTTACGACTCAGACGGAGGGAGCGTAGACTGCGAATTCAATATCGAAAAGGTCGATGGGTCTTATGCAAAGTTATCCGATGATGACTGCATTGTCGAATGGTCTTGGGTGGACGATGGCGCCTTCGCAGTTTCAGTTCTAATCACGGATGAGGAGAGCGACCAGTCATCTATCGAGTCCGCAATTTCGGTCATCAACCGTCCT
>CAXEIX010000168.1:0-2882 GCA_963996605.1 uncultured Candidatus Poseidoniales archaeon
CATGTGCTAGGATAGGCATCACATTGGTGAATACATCGATTGGCGGTTACGACTTCCTGAGGATAATCGTCAGGATGTCATCGTCCTTCAATAGATGGTCCAAGCCTACCCTCTGCCAGTCGAACTTCGCGCTCGGCCCCTTCACCCTCGCATAGCGGAACTTCCGGAGGAAGTCTCGGTGCAGCTTAGCACAAACGTCCCTGACGGTGGACGTGTCCTTCACGATTAGGGGTTCGACTAGATCGGCCTCCTGACCTTGCGGCTTGAGGTATATCGACATGAATCCGAGGTTATCGAAGATGAAGTCCTTCATCTCCTCGATGCCCTCTCCAGTCTTGGCCGAGACGTTCAGGACCGGCCATCCTTCGGGAAGGCCATCATACGCCTTCTCAAGGTCATCCTTGTTCGCCAGGTCGATCTTGTTGACCACCACGACAGATCTGCTGTAAATCCGATTGCCAGCCAATGTGTCGACGATGTGGTCATCTGTAACGTCTGTCCTCAGTGTCACCGTGGCCGATACAATCCCGAAACCTCTGATAATGCCCTGGATCTCCTCGTTACTCATGTTCGTCTGCTCGAGCGTCGAGCGAACATCTATGCCGCCTCTCCTTGTTCTGGTGACGAATACCTGCGGGGGTCTCTGATTCAACCTCATCCCCGACTTCCACAACTCGTCGTCAAGTATCCGGAAGTGCGACTTCTGGAATGGATCGATAACGTATAGCACCATGTCGGAACCCCTGATGACGTTCAGGATCTCCTTGCCCCTGCCCTTGCCCTCGGAGGCTCCCTTGATCAGTCCCGGTAGATCCAGTATCTGTATCTTGGCTCCTCTGTGGTCCATGATGCCTGGTATGCAAGTAAGAGTGGTGAAGGCGAAGTTCCCAGCTTCAGACTCGACATCGGTGAGCTGGGAGATGAGGCTGGACTTACCCACGCTAGGGAAGCCGACCAACGCAACTGAGGCATCTCCTGACTTCTTGATTTCGAACCCCTGGTTCCCCCCGCTAGATCTTGAGTGGGCCTGTGCCTTCTCCTGCTTCTGCCTGAGTGCAGCTATCTTGGCCTTCAGCTTCCCTATGTGACCCTGCGTTGCTTTGTTGTATTTCGTCTTCGAAATCTCATCCTCCAGGGACTTGATCTGCTCGTCAATAGTTGCCATTCCAAAACCGCTCCCCTAGCATCTACTGTTGAGGGTGGCATGGCCAACATTCTTGAATTCGGTGGAAAGTTAGCACGTGAATCAATCGAGCGAGGGTATTTGGACACCAGCGGCTCATCATGCACATGGTCGATGTGATGCTGCATCTCGTCGACCGAGGGCTGCTAGATGGGATCATGTCAATGACGGTGGGAGAAATCTCCTCTGGGATGGAGGGGTCATCCCTCAGAAATTCCAGGCCAGGGGCAGATCCGAGATTCCATCGCGACTTCGACGTGGATCTGGAGGGGGAGGTCCTCGAGCTGATCGATGCGTCATCCGATCTAGGCAGAGCGGAGAAACTCTCGCATGCCACCAGTGACGCTTCCATGGAACTGAGACTCCTTCTCGCCAAATGGTGCTCTTCGGCGCAGTGGAGGTGCTGGGACGCGCGACTATTCCTGTACGTGGAACCCATTCTGGACGGTCCAGTTTCAGACTCAGACGACTTCCTGCTACCGGGGGTGTGGGATCAATTCTCAGAAGCCCTTTCAAGGTCCGACAGGTCATCATACTCTGAGTCTGTGGTATTGGACTGGATGTCTAGGAGGGAGGATATGGGAGAGACTATGGAACCCTCTGAGGACCCAATGATACTGCCTACCATGGAATCCCATCGGACACTGAGCGAATCCCTCTTCAACATCATAGAATCTCACAGGAGGTCAGAGATGGAATTGATGGCCGGTAGAGAGTTCCTAGATGCCGGCAGGTGGATGCTCGGTAGTGCGACGCTTTCCGATACGTGGGGGCCACAGGCTTGAGTGATCTGCCTTTGGAACCGGCTCCCCCGGAAGAGCCTCCCGAGCCGGGAGTGGTGGTCCTTGGAAGGTTCCAACCCGTCCACAAGGGTCATGCTCTGATGATCCAGGCAGCCGACGTCTGGCGAACTGAAAATGCTAGCGGAGAGGGGCTAATCATCGCCATAGGGTCATCCAACCAGCCTCCATCTATCAGGAACCCATGGTCCTCCGAAGAGAGGTCGGCCATGCTCCGGGCATGGTTGGACTCATCCGGGATCGAGGCTACTATAGTCGCGATCCCGGATATCGAAGACCCTCCAAAATGGGTCGAGCATGCCGAGAAGTACCATGGCGGTACAGGCTCCATATTCACCACAGACGTCGGGACTGCAGAGCTCTACGAGTCCTCGGGATGGCCGGTGATAATGGGCGAGCTGGAGCATCGCGACTCGTACGAGGGGTGGAGGGTCAGGGCAACGGCCCAGATGATGTCGACCGTATACGACGAGGATGCGGTAAGATCGGTGATGGGGGCTTCGGTCCCCGACCAGGTAGTCTCACATATGTTGGAAGAGGGGTTACTGGGGAGGCTTGCATTCATGGGCGAGGGTGGCGAGCCCGTAGGATAGCGTCATGACCTCGGTCCTAGAAGTCATCAAACTCGTCGAACTCATCCTCGCTCAGTTCCTCGTCGAACTCCTCGAACTCGTCTTCGCTGATTTCTTCTGTGCTCTCTGCTGGAGCCTCTGATGGAACCTCTGCCACTGCCGATGGCTCCTCTGAAACCTCCTCCTCAAACTCCTCGAACTCGTCTACGTCGAACTCCTCGAACTCGTCTTCGCTGATCTCCGGAGGGCTCTCGACCGGGGCCTCAGCCACTACCGGGGCCTCAGCCACTACCGGGGCCTCAGCCACTACCGGGGCCTCAGCCACTA
>CAXEIX010000169.1:0-2875 GCA_963996605.1 uncultured Candidatus Poseidoniales archaeon
GAGGATTCAACGACTCATGATGGCTCAGTCACGATCAACGGACCAGCAAGACCCGGCTTCATTCGCAAGAGGGGGGAGAACCTCACTGAGGGTGAACGGCCCTTGATATCTGGAAACATACTCACTCCATCCGCAATCTCCCTTGCAGCAACAATGGGACACGACACAGTGTCCGTGGTCCGACCGCCTTCGATAGCAGTGATTGGGGTAGGAGATGAGCTGACGCCCCCTGGAGAGCCCCTTTCGGAGAACTCGATATACGAATCCAATACGTTTGGGATCTCCTCACTTGTGAAGAAGATGGGCGGCACTCCACGGAGATCCGAACTGATTAGGGACAGTATTGATGATCTGAGGAAAGCACTTGACGAGGCTGCTGGGTCATGTGATGCGATAATCACTAGTGGAGGGGTGAGTATGGGGGAGTGGGACATCGTCCGACAGATAATGGAGCAGGAAGGCGACATTAGATTCTGGAAGATCATGATGAGGCCAGGAGGCCCTCCGCTCTTCGGATATTGGAAGGGAACACCGCTCTTCGGACTTCCCGGGAATCCAGTTAGCAGTCATGTTGTCTTCACGGTCTTGGTCGCACCTTGGATGTCAAAGAGCATGGGTTCAGAAGAAGTCAATGGCTCCAGCATGGCAAACAGGGTACGCGTCACCATGCAGGAGCCACTCAAGGGTGCCCCAGGGAAACTGTGTATGAGGAGAATCTCAATCAGGCAGGAGGGCGACAACCTGGTTGCATCCACGAGTACCCATCAAGGGAGTGGGAACATTCACAGCATGGTTGCCCATAACGGTCTCTCACTACTCCCTCCTGATACGAGTTGTGAAAAGGGTGACACTATCGATGCCCTATGGCTATTCTGAGCCATTAACCCTAATAGCGCCCGATTCGGATTTCACCATGTGTTCGCAGAGTGCATCGATTGCAGGGGCACCAAGGGCATGTGCGGAATCTCACCGTGCCCTCTTCTATCCGAGGTCAAGCGCAGGCTCCCCCAGAGAGAGGAAACCGCACTTTCTGACATGGCGGGCCCGAGCCCCCCCTCTCTGTTCGTAGGAAGATACGGGTACCCCAATGTCAGAGCAGGACCGAGCGTGTCTTGGATTCAGGACTCAGAGGTTGAGAAGATATCCAGTGGCGACCCATCAGAACTGTTCGGTAAACCTCTGGAAGAGGTGGCTGCCAGGCATGCAAACCTAGTCACTGGCAGCAGTAAAATGGCAATAAATACCACACGAGAAACCAATCAGATCCTCGAAGCAACCCAAGTCATAGCAATGTCATCGAGAGCAGTAGACGTCGAACTTGACTTCGACCGTCCAGTACCGATAGGGGGCTCCCCCTCTTTCGACACGATGAGCACCCCCCTAGGGCCGGCGGGCCACTTGGTGAGCGCCGAAGTTGTCAGCCATGCCAGCATTAGCAGCAAGGTTGACTCAGTCGCAAACGAGACCGACCTCCTGGCAAACGAGGCCATGGAAGAGCTAACTTCCTCCGGAATAGGGGAGGCACACATATCCAGGATCCTTTCTTCAGGCCTTCTTGGCAAGGAGGGAAAAAGGAAACTGGTACCTACTAGATGGGGGATTACTGCAACCGACGACACTCTATCGAAGCAGTGCTGGCAGAGAGTCAGAGACCTTCCCTCACTAGACAAGTACATGGTTTTCGAGGCAACATATCTCGACAACAGATTCCACGTCGTCCTAGCCCCCGGGCTTTGGGCGTTTCAGATGCTAGAAGCCTGGTGCAGAGGCTCCGTGTGGGGGTCCAATGGTCAGGTACTGGACGACTGGGAGGAGATGCAGCCAAGGTCCGAATACGCCCACTCGATAACTGGTGCATACTATGCAGCGCGCCTGGCGGTTCTAGAGCACATGGAGGCAATAGGGAGATCCGGCTCCTGCATGGTATGGAGAGACATCGGTCCGGGCTATTGGGCGCCCGTGGGAGTATGGTTGATCAGGGAAACTGTAAGGAACGCGATGAAGAGCAAGCCAACGATTTTTGATTCATTGACCGAGGCGATGTCGTATTTGCAACAAAGGGTCTCTTCACCGGAAGAAGCCAAGCTTTCCTGGTTCGCAAACAGAGGGAGGCAAACAACCCTTGAAACATTCGGGGAAGCCTACTCATGAATGGATTGAAAGGAGCGCGCTGTGACTACTTACTCTGTCCGAGGTGATGCGATGTCTGAAAAGAAGAAGAACGGCTTCTCCAAGGAGGGTTGGATAGAGGTAAAGGGAGCTCGAACTCACAACCTCAAGGACATCGACGTCAGCATCCCAAGGGGGATGTTCGTAGTGATTTCAGGAGTGTCTGGATCTGGAAAGTCAAGCCTCGCATTCGACACCCTCTATGCAGAGGGGCAGAGGAGGTACGTGGAGAGCCTCAGTTCCTATGCAAGACAGTTCCTCGGACAGATGAAAAAGCCGGATTGCGACTCGATCGAGGGCCTTTCGCCTGCAATCAGTATCGATCAGAAGCAGGGTAGCCACAACCCTCGTTCAACTGTAGCCACGGTTACTGAGATGATGGACTACATGCGCCTGCTATGGGCAAGAGTAGGCATACCACACTGTCCCGAATGCGGTCGTGAGGTTAGCAAGAGGACCGTCCAGGAGATAGTCGACGACGTCCTATGGCGCTTCGAAGGCCATGGAATCGCAATTTGGAGCCCTACGATCAGGAATAGGAAGGGTACTCACGCAGACCTATTTACCGCACTGGTAGACCAAGGCTACCTAGCCGGCAAGGTAAACGGAAGAGAGGCGAGTTTCGAGGATCCCCCTCGGCTGGAGAAGAACCTGAGACACGATATCGACGTAAGAATCGACAGGATGCTGTTGACTCCGACCAACA
>CAXEIX010000170.1:0-2866 GCA_963996605.1 uncultured Candidatus Poseidoniales archaeon
TGCTATATCTCACTCACTAAGGCCAATTGCTGCGATCGTATCAGGAGCAGTGACCGGGTGCCATCCAGAATTAATGGGTCTTGGCCCCATATCCTCAACCAACCTGGCTCTGGAGAGAGCGGGTTGGGAGGTTTCTGACATTGATGTTTTCGAATTGAACGAAGCGTTCTCCTCTCAGAGTATTGCATGCATCAGGGAGTTAGGGCTGAACCCTGAGACTGTAAATATTGATGGCGGTGCCCTTGCAATAGGTCACCCTCTGGGTGCATCAGGGGCAAGAATATCTTGTAAAGCCGCGAGCATATTGCATAGGACTGGCAGTCAGAGGGCGATTGCCTCTATGTGCATAGGCGGGGGAATGGGCATTTCCATAGCCCTCGAAGCACTGTGATCATATCGACGCCCTCATCAATGACCTACCAATAGCGGGCACGTGGGTGAGGATACCGGCGTCTCCGCCAAAGGGTCTAGCCTAGAAGGAAAAAGAGTCATACTGGCAGTTTCGGGAGGAATTGCCGCCACAGAGTCGATTAAGTTGGCAAGGGAGCTAAGGAGGCATGGAGCTGCCGTATATCCGATAATGAGCAAGTCTGCAGAGCGCATAGTTTCACCCCTTGCCTTGTCATGGGGGTCTGGAGACAAGGTCATCACCGAGTGGGATCCAGAAATGTCACAATTGAGTAGTTTTGACGGATTAATCCTCGCTCCTGCAACACGAAACTCAATTGCGAAATTCACACATGGTTTGCTTGACTCTCCAATGATGATGGCGCTCTCAGCAGCATCGGGTCGTGGAATTCCAATTATGTTTGTACCATCAATGCATAACGATCTGTTCCATGACGCTGTCACAAAAGACCTACTTTCATTACTTGAAGGGCTAGGGGTTGAAGTGCTGTTGGATGAACCCTCGGAGGGTAGGATGAAACAACCCAGTGCTACAAAAATTGTAGCGAGATTCTGCAATATAACAAATAGAAGCCGAGAAAATCGCAAGAGGATCGCTGTTACGCTGGGAGGGAACACAGCGCCCATCGACTCAGTAAGAAGCATCGTGAACACTTCCACTGGTAGGACTGGTTGGGCAATAGCCGAGTATCTGCATAGAATGGGGCATGACGTGGTGTGCTTGGTCGGCAGTACTTCGAGCAAACCGACGTTTCCATTGCCTGACGTAATATTGGCCAAATCTCCAGAGGAGATGCTCAATGCATCAATTCACCTTGCAAAATCTATTCCACCACCAGAAATTTGGGTCCATGCAGCCGCAGTTTTGGACTATGTACCGGATTACAATGAAGGAAAAACTGCCAGTGGTAACGAAAATTGGAAGATCGACCTCCAACCAACAAAGAAGCACCTGCGGATTCTAAAGGATTATGTCAAAGGATCAAGAAGAATTGGTTTCAAGCTCGAGGTTGGAGTAGACGAAGAAACGCTACTGTCTAAATCTAGGAATCTGATCTCCGAGAATGGACTAGAAGCCGTAGTAGCTAATCTACTGGACGAGGTTAATGGGCATTCCAAGAAAAGATGCAGGATAGTTTTCTCAAATGGAGATGTGGAGCGCATCCAGGATTTGTCAGGATTATGTGAATCAATCGAGGCCATAATCTCTTCAAACTGAGTCTCTGGCCAAAACGAATAATTCAAGCACTACTCCATATGGGAAAAGAACGTGGCGAATCATTCCAAGGCTAAGAGGGGGATTCCCCCCAAGTCTGATTTCAATTCATGGTACCCTGCAATAGTGGAGATAGCTGACCTCGTAGATAAGAGGTATCCTATCAAGGGAATGGACGTATGGAAGCCATACGGCCTTTCCGCAATGGGTTTAATCGACCAATTGGCTAGAAGCGAGATGTCGCGAACTGGGCATAGCGAGTACCGATTCCCCCTATTGGTGCCCGAGGGATTGCTCGACAAAGAGAACAAACTAGTATCCAGGTTGAAGGCCGCCCGTGAGGCAGGGGTCGACCCCTCTGAATTACGACTTGATGAAGAGGATTCAGGATTCAAGAAAGAAGTATACTGGGTAACTCATGGGGGGGAAAATAAATTGGATTCTCCTATGTTCCTGAGGCCTACTTCCGAGACTCCAATGTACACTATGTTCTCACTGTGGGTGAGGAGTCATTCAGATTTACCATTGAAGACCTTCCAGATTGTTAATACATTCAGATATGAGACAAAGCAGACTCGCTCTTTCATCAGAGTTCGAGAGATTCACTTCTTCGAGGCCCATACTGTACATGCCGATCAGCATGGGGCCGACTCGCAGATTCAGGAGGATGCAGAAATGGTTCAGAATATTATGCATGAACTCTGTCTCCCAACTTTGGTTTCCAAGAGACCCGTTTGGGATACCTTTCCAGGAGCATGGTACACCATGGCTGCCGACGTAGTGATGCCAAATGGGAGGACCCTTCAGGTGGCAACTTACCATCACTACCGAGATCAGTGGGCCGATGCATTCGATTTGTCGTACGAAGATGCTACCGGGGAGACTAAAATGTGCCATCAAACGACATTCGGAATGTCTGAGAGGCTATTGGGTGCTGTGGTCGGAACCCACGGTGATGATAAAGGCCTGATCATGCCTCCATCGATAGCCCCATTCCAAGTTGTTGTAATGCCCGTTGCATCGCATGCGGATGAAAATGTATTGCCAGCAGTCGAGGCTCTAGCCTCCGAACTAAACTCAAGCGGCATTAGGACTAAGATTGACTCAAGAGATGTCAGGCCCGGGGTGAAGCACTATGATTGGGAGATTAAGGGAGTCCCAATCAGAGTTGAACTAGGGCCACGGGATCTGAAATCTAGCAAATGCATTGCCAATCTAAGGACCGGGGGAAAAATTGAGGTC
>CAXEIX010000171.1:0-2855 GCA_963996605.1 uncultured Candidatus Poseidoniales archaeon
TGGGGACTATCCACTTTTACTGGGAAAACAGAAAACCAATGATTTTGGTACAATTTCCATTTCAACAGCAAGTTTCTTTGATGGCCATGCATCAGGACTCGCATTAATCAGGCTAGGTAAAGGAATTCCTGAGCAAATCAAAATTGAAGGTAACGACTACTCTCTAGAGGTCATTGACCATCCTTGATGATTTTCTCATAGTCTTCATCTGATTCCAGCCACACTGATAATGGCATTAATGGAATTATCTTTAGAGAACCAAGGTTTCTATTGAATAAATACACATCCGGATTGAATATTTCGACCATCTGTCTCTGGAAAGACATTCGAACACCACGGCCCCGATTTCTGAAGAAGAGGATCTCCACAGTAATGCCAATTATTGTCGCGGTGTAAAGCACTAACAGGACACTGATTGAGAATGGAACGGGGTCAATTAGGAGATCCCCCGACCTTATCTTGGATCCATACATCAATTGCCTAGATAAGAGGAAAACAAGACCCACTCCCACCCAGGGCCCTAGTTTCTCATCCACATAGGAATCCATCGGGATAATTCTTCGATTCGTGGGGTCTGCGAAAGTTAGCGTACTTTCAGTTGCAGCCCTAATTACTGAAATTGCAGAAACCAGTATGATATACACAAATGCGCTCAGTAGTAATACGTGGAAAGAGCTAATCGGTGCGTATGATACTATCAGATAAGCGAATAAACCGAGAAAAACTGTTGTCGGCATCCTATGGATAGACGCCAGAGCCTTTCCGAACTCCTTCGAACCGTCATCTAGTCTGGGAATTCCAATAATTTCCCATCTGGTATATTTCTGGATTACTACTGCGACTCCAGAGAGGGCCTTCTTATCGATCAGAATCCACTCTACCAGCCTTAGAAACGGCATCATTGGGATGCTTATTATGGCGGCGAAAATACCTACAAGGGGCCAGAGTATCAGACTTGGAAAAAGGAGGAAGTGCTGAATCCTCAGCCTATGCAAAAGATCGGACTCTATCCTGGCCTGTCTATCTGAGGTAAGGTGTACCCTTCTGGCCTCTGCATCCAACTCACCTCTGTAACGAACTAGTGGTATGCCTGAATCTAGTACTCTGCGTACTTTCTCCCTATAGTGCTCGTGTTCAGGCTCAATCCCAACCCACCACCTCCAAGCAAATGATACTGGCAAGGCAAAGAATACTGGAGAAATAAGAATAAGGATGGAAGTGACCATCGCCTCGTAATCATCAACCACGAGTTCCCGCTGTGTCTAGTAACTATAATGAAATGGTTGACATTTGATTAAAATTGACTATATTGTAGCCTCGAAATTTTCGGCCACGGCATTCCAGTCGACAACATTCCACCATGCTTGGACGTAAGTGGCCCTGCCAGGCCCGTAACTCTTGTAGTATGCATGCTCCCAGACATCGACCCCCAGTACGGGGATTCCCTCACCAGTCATCAGAGGATTGTCCTGATTGGGAGTCGAGCAAATTGT
This sequence comes from uncultured Candidatus Poseidoniales archaeon, assembly GCA_963996605.1. Classification (GTDB taxonomy): domain Archaea; phylum Thermoplasmatota; class Poseidoniia; order Poseidoniales; family Thalassarchaeaceae; genus UBA36. The sequence continues at coordinate 1,494 of CAXEIX010000171.1, forward strand.
CAACCCCCCATCACTGACACATAGCCAAGCCCATCCACTGCCAAATCTCGTCATCGCTGCTTTTGCAAACTGTTCCTTCATAGAATCAAATGAGCCGAAGGAGTCATCGATAGCATTCGCAAGATTTCCGCTAGGAACGCCACCCCCTGTCGGGGACATTGTCGACCAGAATAGGCTGTGGTTCCAGAAGCCACCTCCATTGTTTCTTACTGCGGCATTATCGAATTTTTCAACCATCAATTCCTCTATCCCCATGGCCTCCATATCCGTTCCATCTATGGCAGCATTCAGATTTGCTGTATAACCTGCGTGATGCTTGGAGTGGTGTAGTTCCATAGTCTCAGCATCGATATGAGGCTCAAGTGCGTCGTATGCATATTCTAGTTCTGGCAATTCAAATCCCATTGTATCTATTACTGAAAAAGGGGTACTCAATATCAATCCACCGGAAGAGCAATTCACAATGTTGATGCACATCTTTTCGCAAGTAGTGCCATGGGACGAATAGCCGTCACGGACGGTATGTCCGAAGAAGCCGTTAAATTGCTAGAGGATAAAGGGCATGAAGTAGTACTACGCCATTATGATCCAGATGAGATTTCTACTGGATCGCTGGCTGGATTCGATGCCGTAATAATACGCAGTGCAACAAAACTTCCTGCTGAACTGATTGCTGCATCTACCAGCGATGAAGGTGGATTGCGCTTTATCGGAAGGGCTGGCGTCGGCGTTGACAATATAGATATCAATGAGGCATCTAAGCATGGAATAGTTGTCTGCAATACGCCGGGCGCTTCTACGAGAAGTGTCATTGAGATAACTATCGGCCATCTCATCGCATCAACTAGGAATATTGCTACTGCAGACAGGACCCTGAGAGCTGGCTTGTGGGCAAAGAAGGATCTCAGAGGAACAGAGATTGGAGGAAAAAACCTCGGACTGATAGGTTTCGGGAGAATTGCCCAGGGCGTTGCACAGGCTGCAAGGTCATTTGGAATGGACGTTCATGCATATGACCCATTTGTCGATAAAGAGTTTGAGGGAATAACAATGCATGATGGTGTAGACGATGTCTTCTCAAACTGCACCCATATCTCCGTGCATTGCAATCTTACAGATGAGACTAGACACATGATCAATACAGAAAGGATATCCATGATGCCTGGAGTTGGTGCTGATGGAATTGATTGTGGCAACCATATAGTGAGTTGTGCAAGGGGCGGAATTGTCGACGAAGATGCGGCACTGCAAGCATTGGAAAGCGGACAATTGCGAACCCTGGCATTGGATGTCTTTGAATCAGAGCCCCTCGGACAAAGCCCCCTCTTGAATCATGACTCATTCCACGGTAGCCCCCACATT
>CAXEIX010000172.1:0-2828 GCA_963996605.1 uncultured Candidatus Poseidoniales archaeon
CACAGCTCCGTGCCGTTGGTTCCGTCGTCGGCTCTGAAAAAGAGGGAGTCGCCAGCGACCACCGTGGTAAACTCTTGCGTCCCGCTATTCTTTCCGCTATTGATGTCCTTGACCAACCATGAGGATCCATTGCCGTTGTAGAACGACGCGCCGCCTGCTTGGGAGGTGTAGTTGAGCGTGATCGGCGTCATTGCCTCGCTGAGCTGCAGTTCGGCACCCTCGACCATCGAGGTGATCGTCCCGGTGTAGTCGGCTCGCTCGGCATCGAGGGGGTCCAGCTGATCCCCCCCTGTGTACCCGACCTGTGCCATTCCCACCATGAGGAGGGCCAGTGCAAGGGCCCTCACTGCATTTTTCTTGGTGCCTATCTCTCTCGAATCCTTCATGTCTCCGTTCACGGCCCCGGCGGAGAACCTTGGTTTATGATACTCACTCATATGGATGGTCTCCCCCTCTGACGATACCGAGTATCTTGGTCGTGGGGTGCGTTGTTTGTTGGTCCGCGCTCCCGGACTTGAACCGGGGACCCCCTGATGGCTGCCTACAACCAATGTGTTTCCAGTCTACAGTCAGGTGCTCTAGCCAACTGAGCTAAGCGCGGCAGGCGCAGGGAGTGCCCCCCGCCTTATCTCGCTTTCCGGTGATATGGGCCATCAATTCGTTGTCCCCGCAAAATCAAATGGGTCCATTAATCGCCTTCTGGAGCCAGACGCATTCCTCAACGGTTAAGAAGGCAAAGAGAAGACTGAGGGGGCGTAATAGGCAGAAATGCCTGGGATGCACGAGGCGTTGTAATGGTAGAGATAACCAGTAATTCAGGAGCTTCTGGAGGGGTTGCCAATGCCCCTGCAAGGATACCCACAGCGCTGACTGACAAGGAGTTGGAGAACTTCGGACCACCCGATCCACGAATACTGGTATGCGGGTGCGGGGGCTCTGGAAACAACACGATGAACAGGATCACGCACATAGGCGTCGAGGGCGCTATCACCGTCGCAATAAACACGGACAAGCAGCACCTCGACAACACCCGGGCAATGCAGAAGCTCCTGGTCGGGCGGCACATCACAAGGGGGCTCGGCGCTGGAGGAGACCCTGCGATGGGCAGGAGATGCGCTGAGGCCGGTAGGGACGTAATCACCAAGATCGTGGATGGCGCTGACCTTGTCTTCGTCACTGCGGGACTAGGAGGAGGAACGGGGACGGGGATAGCACCTATTGTCGCTGAAGAAGCAAAGAGGTCGGGAGCCCTTGTAGTGGCTGTTGTAACAACTCCATTCACAGTCGAGAGGAGGAGGCGAATGGAGTTGGCACTCGAGGGGCTTGAACTAGTCAGGAAGGCGGCTGATGCTGTTCTGGTACTGGACAACAACAGGCTTTTGCACTTCGTTCCCAATCTACCGCTGGAGGAAGCCTTCAGCATCATGGATCAATTGATCGCAGAGATTGTGAAGGGAGTGGTGGAAACCATCACACTGCCGAGTCTGATCAATCTCGATTTCGCTGACGTTCGATCAATAATGACGGGAGGTGGCGTGACAATGATGCTCTACGGGGAGAGCGACCAAGGGCCCGAAGAGGTAGTCCATGAATCACTGAATCACCCACTTCTAGACATTGAGATAGACGGGGCGACTGGAGCTCTCATTCACGTCACTGGAGGTCCCTACATGACTCTCGAGCAGGCGAACCAGGTTGTTGACCTGATGACAGCCAGACTATCCCCCAATGCGAACGTGATATTCGGAGCGAGGCAGGACCCGGCATTCGGAGACACGATCAAGGTCATGTCAATCATAACGGGAGTGGCTCATGAGAGGCTTGGCAGGGAGATGGTCAGCGCAAACATGCTCGGCGAGGCCCTGAACATCGCCAGGAAGACCAGGGAGAGGTCCTCTGACGGCGGATTCCAGAGGTTTGACTAGTGAACGGGTATGGAGAAGCCTCAAACATGATCGACTGGAGAGGAGAATAATGGCTAACAGACTCATTGCACTCAGTGTGGTGTTTTTCCTATTGTCATCGGTGATGGCAGCACCTGCATCTGCGCAAGCGGCGAATGATCCGAGGCAGCCCTCGGTGGATAATCCGCATATGCACTACTGGGGTACCTCTGATCTCGCATCTTGCTGGAGTCATTTCGACAGTAATGACTCCACGGGATCCTCTGAGACAGGATATGGGGCGAAGAGTTTCAACTCCGGACAGCAGGTCGATGTCTCATTCAACTGCAGGAGCCAAGATAATTTCAAGGAGAATATGTACCTAGATCTAAACGGGACAATTCTGATAGAGGTCGGTGTCAAGATCTACTCTGCTGACTGCGATCCTGAGCAGGACTCAAACTGTAAAGATCTCACTCTTTCTCTGTATAGAGGCAATATTATCGTAGCGACACAGGTGTTCCCCGCAGTTGGCAACAACTACGAAGAGGAGCAGGTAAGGTGGGAGTTACCAGTCGATAACAATATGACAGTCTGGAATAAGAGCCAAGAGGAGCCTGCTCTGCAAGTAGAATACTCCAAGCCGGGAATAAGTGGTTTGGAATGCATAGTGCTAGATTGTAGCGGAGAGTTCTGGTTCTACTACTCGAACAACGAGGATGGTATGGACGTTGAGGTGAACTGGCCTATCGTCAATATGACCGAGGTTGTAGATCCCAATGATGGCGAGGGAGGAAGCAATGGAGCAGGTGCTGGTGGACTTCCTGGATTTGGGATTCTTGCTGGTCTTTCTGCAATGGCTATGGCAGTCATAGTTCCTCGAAGGGGACCTCTGACTCCTCGCCAGTAGACAAGTGCTTCACCTTGACCTTGCCATTGGACCAC
>CAXEIX010000173.1:0-2822 GCA_963996605.1 uncultured Candidatus Poseidoniales archaeon
CTACCATGCTCCCTCGAATTGGCGCACGTTCAAGATACCACCGACAGGGTTGCATTATGTTGAAGAGATACCCGATATTGGGAGTTACATGGTAGAGGACTCCGATGATTTTCTCTACCTCGACGACGAGGAGGCTGACAACTCTTTCGAAAAAAACTCATCTAGGAAGATTTCACTCCCAAAGATCTCACTCCCTAAGAGGAAGACAGCAAAAAGAGCCAACTCCACAGAAACACGGGTAGTAGAACCACTAGAATCCGATGGAATTGAGATTTCATTGGATGGGGTTTTCCAGTTCGACTGGGGGATTAGGGGGATGGACTGCCCTGACTGCGCAATGAAGGCATCCCGAGCAGTCAAACGCCTACCTGGAATCCAGTCTTGTAGGATTTCAGTAGCCGAGGGCACGGTCGAGATAGCTCAGGACATATCGGATGGGACGGTTTCCAGGGCCTCCTCAGTTCTCACCAGCCTTGGACACGAGCCAGATATTGGGTGGCTGAGAGCGGATGGCGCTAATCCTGAAAGAATTGCCCTCAGACTCGGTTTAGACAACAGGAGCCTCAGGAACTCTATACTCAGCATCCCTGGGACATTGGACGCACGAACCGACAAAGGACATATCGATGTTCAACGGGTTTGGATTTCTGATCCGGAACTGAGAGGGGCATCCGAACAGAAGATGTCCGAGATACTTGGAGAGGGGCACATGCTCTCTCCAGTCAGGGAATCAGGATTTAGGAAGGACCAGATCCAACTCCTTGCAGCGGTTCTGACAATACCTCTGATAATACTAGTGGCAGCCTTAGAGGCATCCGAACAGATTCCCGACGTTGTTGTCTGGGCACTATCACTCGGGGGCGTCGCCTTTGCAGGAAATCAATTGTTCAAGGAAGCCATAGCAGGACTGAAAAATCGTGTTATTGGATTCCAGGTCCTAACATCAATGGCAGTGATAGGGGCAATTGCACTTGGTGAGCTGATAGAGGCCCTGATGGTTGTATCACTAGTCGCATTTGCCTCCCACCTAGAGAACCGGGCATTGATTAGAGCGAGGCAATCGATGCAGGGAGGGCTCGATCGTCTTCCGAGGAGGGCGAGAGTGGTTTCCAGTGACAAACCAATGGAGGTTGAAGTGACCAGGTCTCTAAATGTGATTTCTACCGCTTCCTTGGATCCATCCTCTGCCATAGACTGTGACAACGATCTCGTCCCCGTGGAGGCACTCGAAGTTGGAGAGATGATCGAGGTAAGATCTGGGGAGAAAGTACCCGTAGACGGAGTAATCGTGGAAGGATCTGGTGCCATAGACAGGGCGCCTCTGACAGGCGAACCTATCCCAGTTCCAGTAAAGGTAGGCGATAGGGTAGAGGCCGGCCTAGTATTGACTCGCGGACCTCTAGTCATCCAGTCAGAGGCCACTGGTGATGATACCAGGCTTTCCAGTCTGATTGACCTAGTGAGGCACTACAAGGACCAACCAACAAGGACGCAGAGTGTGATTGAGAGGTTCACCCTTGTCTGGACCCCTCTCGTTGTCTTCGCTTCACCAATAATCGGATTCTTGTTCACCAACTCCACTGAACAGGCAATTCTGACAACGCTGCTCCTCTGGGTGGTATCTTGCCCATGCTCCCTCCTACTAGCATCCCCGGTTCCCCATGCAGCCGCACTTACTACTGCATCCGGTTTCGGATTGATAGCCAGGGGTGGAGATGTTCTAGAATCAGCAGCAGAGGTAAAACTTGCCTTGTTGGACAAGACCGGGACTCTTACCAGTGGAACTCCCACAATCTCAGGCATTTCTGTTGCTAGCGGGGAGGACGAGTCTAGAGTGCTCAGAATTGCAGCAGGTCTGGAGGCCCGCTCCAACCACCCCTATGCAAGGACGATAATCCAGGAGGCAGAAGCACGCTCTCTTAATCCAATGAGGGTAACTCAGATCGAGGATGGAGATGCAGGAGTGTTTGGGATACACAGGGGAGAATCAGTGATTCTGGGTAGAGCCGACTGGGTTCGCTCACAGGAAGTTTCCATCCCAAATGAAATCGAGGAGGCACTAGAAGACTCCAGGAATGCAGGAAAGGGCGCAAGCATCCTTTCAGTAGATGGCTCTGCTGTTGCTGCAATATCATTTGCCCACGATGATGCCCGAGAGGGAGTTCTGGAGACGATCAATGAACTCGGCTCTCATGGTGTCAGGGTTGAGATTCTCAGTGGTGACGAGCAGGCCAGCGTGGAGGCTTTCGCTTTGGAGATAGGAATTGACCCATCACTATGCAAAGGGGGTGTCGACCCGGAGGGTAAGGCAGAGTACGTCACTCAGTTGTCCTCTGAGGGTCGGACGATGATGGCTGGAGACGGTTTCAATGATGCCGGTGCACTTGCGGCAGCAGACATTGGGGTAGCAGTTGGAAGCGGAGACCAGGTAAACCTGGACGCTGCTGACGTGCTAATTCCCGGACAGGATCCTAGGGTTCTGTCTAGAATGGTAGGACTAGCAAAGAGAACTCGTAGAATCGTATATGCCAACATAGCCATCTCTGTGATAGTCACAATGATTCTGGTCACTGCAGTCTTGGCGGGTTTCGAGATTAACTTGGCTGCGGGTATAGCCCTTCACGAGGCTAGTGCAATAATCATCATACTGAATGGAATGTGGGTATCTGGAACAGGGACTCAGAGGCTATCTTCATTGGCCGAACTAGCTAGAGATATTTTCTCCGACCTCATGGAGATTTGGGCAATTTTTACCGGCAAAAATGACGACGAAGCCTCAGCGACCGCTTGATTAACTTGTATTATTCCCCGCTATCATGGCA
>CAXEIX010000174.1:0-2803 GCA_963996605.1 uncultured Candidatus Poseidoniales archaeon
GGAATGCAATAATGTGATTATGGCAAAGTCCCCGTCGGGCATTCCTCTTGAAGCCAATATTGACCCAAGCAATACTCCAAATACGCCTGACACAGAGTTACCTGCCCGGGATAGGGACGCCCATGAGTGGACTGTGGCGAGCAGTTTCACGCACTATAGAAGGAGGCGGGAGTCTTCATCCCTTCCCTGACTAAGAGATTACCAGAGTAGTTTCCTTCTCGGACAGGCCCCAGACGCAAACGGTGTATACACTACCCCTGAATGGGCCTCTGACGTGTCCTACTTTCGAAAATCTAGAGTCCTTGGCCATGATGTTCCCCACCTGGTTCATGGTAGCCCCCCATCGGAATCTTTCATTCAAGTGATCAAAAATCTCTACTGTATTTGCTGTCCCTTTGCCCTCTAGGAGAGAAAGTACCTCCTCCCTAAGTCTCCTTGTACGTGACATCAAGATACCTCGGCTTTGACGGGCCCGGATGCCAATAACCTCTGATGCAACCCTGCCCATCCTCTGGAGCTGATCTCAATAGGATTCTCTGACATTGCCATTGGAGACCAAGTTTGACTAGATTCTAGATTCCCCGAATGACTGACTAAGTTGCTGTAGTTGCATTCTTCAGTTTTGTTCCCAGTCATCTTTAGACTCGACAATGGGACAACTTGATGCGGCTCTGGCCTCTTCCTATATCGTATTGCAGTGCATCGCTTTCTTCTTCCAATCATGACCCTATGTCTGGTCTTTGACATATTAATCGGGCCAAAGGAGACGTAAGTGAAAGTGAAAGTGTAATTTGGTAACTAGGGTGAAATACAACGTTTTGAAATAGAGATGGGGCCTCCCCAAGTTACCGCTCGTGTGGTGTAGTTCGGTCCATCATGTCGGACTCTCGATCCGTCGACCCGGGTTCAAATCCCGGCACGAGCACCAATCCGATACTTACGATTACAGTCATAAGTCCGCCTTCGTTGGAGTAGTAAGGTCATATGCGAATAGAGCGTGATCTGAAGTTAACTTTTGATGATGTACTAATTCGCCCCAAGAGGAGCACATTGGTCTCAAGATCAGATGTAGACCTAGTCAGGGAATTCAAGTTTAGGCATGTGGAGGGAACTTGGACAGGAATTCCAATAGTTGCTGCAAATATGGATACTACGGGACTATTTTCGATTGCTAGAGTTCTACAGGGGCACAAAATGCTGACCTGTACCCAGAAATTCTACTCCACTCGGGAATTCTCAGAGGCATGGGCAGATGGAGTCGACCCTAGATGCATAGCGGTAACATGCGGTTCTACTGACGAGAGTTTCGACCTATTGGAGAGGAAGATGGCGACTAATGAAGATCTGAATATGATTTGCATCGATGTTGCAAATGGGTATAGGGAAGTATTCCTACAGTTTGTTAGGAAGGTCAGGAAGAAGTTCCCTGAAAAAATCATCATAGCAGGAAATGTTGCAACGAGAGAGATGACAGAGGCCCTTATTCTATCCGGGGCGGACATAGTTAAGATTGGAATTGGGCCGGGTTCCGTCTGTACTACTAGGAAGGTTGCGGGCGTTGGCTACCCGCAGCTATCGGCAATTTCAGAATGCGCTGATGCTGCTCACGGACTTAATGGCCATGTGATGTCAGATGGTGGTTGCTCCTCTCCAGGGGATGTTTCCAAGGCATTCGCAGCGGGTGCAGATTTTGTGATGCTAGGAGGCATGTTGGCAGGGCATGACGAGTCCGGAGGAGAAATAATTGACGACGGGAGTGGTAGCAAATACAAGTCATTCTACGGGATGTCATCGGCAAAGGCGATGGAGACTCACTATGGTGAGATAGCGGAGCACAGGGCCCCTGAGGGCAAAGAGGTCCGAGTACCTTATCGAGGGGCTCTTGAGATGACCATACAATCGATTCTAGGCGGGTTGAGGTCTGCCTGTTCATACGTTGGCGCCAGGAGAATCAAGGACCTCCCCAAATGCACTACATTCATTCGAGTTAGCATGACCACGAATGAAGTATTCCAGAAATTCAACGTAGATTAGTCAAAGTCGTTGCATAACTCGCCCTGTGATGGGAAACTGGTCGGATCCTTAGGGTTGGTATTCCATTTACTCTCGCACCGATTCGCAAAACCATCCCCATCGGAGTCAATTAAGGAGTCGGAAGAGTCGAATGGGTCGTATCCGAAATAGTACTCCCATCCAGCCCACATGTCATCATTATCCTGATCCTGATGGAAAACCTCTGAGCCATCGTTCCACTTGTCCCCATCGGTGTCGTTCTTGATGGGGCTAGTGCCATTCTGATACTCTTCGAAATTGGTATAATTCTCCAAATCGCCATAGAACAGGAATCCAGCACTGGAAGATGGATCGATGTGGCATTCGAAATCTTGGGGGTTGTCCCACCCGGGGCAGTACCTGTACATCAGGTTGGTACGGTTGAGGCCGTCATTATCCATGTCCTCGCTGCCATCGTTGATTCCATCAAGATCGGAGTCGGGCATCCTCGGATCCATTGGGCCTCTTGATCCCAGGGCATTCAGAGTGTTGTTGTCGACGAGACCGAGCTCTATGGCCTCCTCCGAATATCTAACCTCCCAGCCATCTGGTAGCCTATCTCCGTCTGAGTCGTCATCTACTGGATTAGTGTCCCACCTATCTGGTGCCTCTAGCGAGTTCTGGAGAGTATCGTTGTCTATGTCGTAAATGGAGTCCACCGCAGATCCAAATGATGGGTCTAGTGCCCACCTCCCTTGTTCGGGGATCGAAAACCCGGGCAGGTTCATCTCATGCAAGAAGTATTGGGGAT
>CAXEIX010000175.1:0-2784 GCA_963996605.1 uncultured Candidatus Poseidoniales archaeon
CAGGAGGACGAGTGGGGCGTTCCCCCTCTGGAAATCAGCCCCCCTCTCGGCCAGACTCCCCAATTCCAGCCCCCTGCTCCGAGTTGCCCCCATCGTCCTCTCGACGAAAACGTGCATAGCCCCCACAGTAACAGTGCTTGCTAGGAAAGCGCAGACGACCCCCAGTGCCAGTGTGGCACCGAATGTCCTTAGTGGCGGGAGTGGCGATAGAGAATTGGCCAGGAAGGCGAATACCGTGGTAATTACTGCCAGTGAGAGGGCGACTCGCAGTTCCATCAAAGCCTTCGCCCAAGCCTCAGCCGAGCTGCTCGAGTTCTCCTTTGCCCGTTCGTACGCCCTCTGAAGATGGATCGAGTAATCTATTCCGAGTCCAAGTACCACCGGTGCAACCGCAATCTCTAGGATGGAGAAACGCATCCCCATCAGAGAAATCGCACCATACGTCCAGACTAAGGAAGCCAGTAGCGCTACCAGGGGGGCAGCAACCATTGTCGCCGAACGGAATGTGAGTGCGAGTAGTAAGACCACGACGATGACTGCGAGGAAGATGAGCCAAACCAGATTGTCCAGCGTAGACTCGTTGATGTCGTTGCTGATTAGATCGTCCGAGATTACCCCATACTCGAGTATCGGCCCCCCACTTAGCATCGCCCTGATCTGATTTGCATGCCTCTGACGATCATCACTCTCTATCTCTCCGCTAATTTCTATGAGCCATAAAGTGCTGCTGGCTGTGGGAGTTGGGTTACCTTCCCCACTCTCCAGCCAATCGCAAACAGGGGAGTAATCCAGATCCTTGTGAAGCAGAGCAGATGATGCGAAGGCAGCAGTAGCAATCGACCTCTCGTCGCTCCCAATCGCATCCCCGCACTCCTCATCCCCCAGAACCGCGTCCAACATCTCCTTCCAATCGTTGAATTCGGAGAGATTCCCGCTGTGGTTCCTCTGCTCCAAGAATCTCCCAAGTACTTCCGCGGCATTAATCTGGGAGTCTATGAAAAAGCCATTCTCATCAGAATAAGATTGAATCATCGAGTGATCATCGGCCAATTGTTGTAGTGCCTGCATCTCCAGAACGTTGGCGACTTGGTCCTCGCTAGCAGCAGGTCTGACATTGATGTATATCAGATGCGGAGACGTGCCGATTGCCCCCTCAATCCGTTCTTGAGCATCGTCTGCATCCGTCTCAGGGGCGAACGAAGAGAGATCAGTTGTGAAAGCTAGGCTGCCCACTAGGAAATATGCCAGAAAACCAGTCAACAGAAGGCTCGTCAATAGGATTGGCAATGACATCCGCTCGAACGATTCAGCCAATCGTTTAGTCATGGCTTCCATGCCTGACATCGGCCCCCCCAAAACCTCCCGATGTAAAACTTAGGGGAAGTTTGTGGTTGGTTTCGCTCGGGTTTGGCATGCAAGGCCTCAAAAGGACCTCATTAGTGGGGCGTCTGTCTTATGCCAGTCAAAGTATTGAAGAACGAGGGTCGAGAACTGCGAATCAGAGTAATTGATGGGAATCACACGGCACTCCAGATGTTCCGCTCCCGTCTGAATGGAAGGGACGATGTGGAGTATGCAAACTACTTCCAGAACCACCCCGACCTCGATGACCCGGAACTATACGTTCGCTCAGTTAAAGGAAAGAAGGCAGATAAGATTCTCAAAGACATATGCTCCGAGATCACCAAGGAATTCTCAAGCATCAAGCTTTGAGGGGGTGATTCCCTGAGGGGAAAAGAAATCGAGGAATACCTGGGACTATCTACGTGGATGGTACCCGCAGAGGGAATCGGGGGACTACTGAAGACCAGGGTGGAGGACTTCCGTGTAGAGGAGTCATCCAAGATCCCAGCCCTCGATGACAAAGGGAGATTCACGGTAGCCAGGGTGACAATGACAAACTGGGAGACTAATAGGTACCTCAGGAGACTTGCTAGGGCCTGTGGAATAAACAAGAACCGGATTTTCAGCTCCGGACTGAAGGACAAACGAGCCATTACTACTCAGATTCTTGTGATCGACGCCCCAAGAAGGAAGGTCGAATCAGCAGAAATCCCAGACAGTACGATTGAGGTTCTTGGGAGGACTCACCAGAAGGTCGCAATGGGCGATCATGACGGAAATAGATTCACTATCGCCGTCAGGGGCTGTTGTGATAAATCAGGAAACCCAATCGATGCCAAGGAGGCAATGAGCAGGGTTCACCAAATTAGAGATGGACTGTCCAAGTCAATGGGTTCCGACGCATTCCCGAATTGGATCGGGCCTCAGAGGTTCGGATCAACTCGGCCAGTCACCCCCCAGGTAGGCGCAGCCGTGATAGAGGGGGACTTCGAGCGAGCAGTCGATCTTTACGTCGGAATGGCCGGTTCTAGGGAGGGGGAAGAGGCCGAAGCATTCAGGACATCATGGAGGGAGGATAGGGACCCGAAGAAGTCCCTGGATTTGGCACCTCAGAGACTTGGATACGAGTCATCAATGCTTCAGCATCTGGTTAAGAGGCCGGATGATTACGTCGGTGCGTTCAAGACTCTACCAAACTCACTCCAGCTCCTGATGGTCCACTCTATCCAATCATTAGCATTCAACCACTCCCTCTCGCAGAGAATCACCTCCGGACTTTCTCTAATCGAGCCAGAGGAGGGGGACCTTGTAGCCCCGCTCATGGCCAATGGCAGGATAGATGTCGGCAAGATGGCCCATGTAAGCCCAACAAACCTAGAGCGATGCCGTCGGAATTGCAAACTCGGAAGACTTGTGCTGACTGGAACCCTGCCGGGAAGG
>CAXEIX010000176.1:0-2765 GCA_963996605.1 uncultured Candidatus Poseidoniales archaeon
CAGAAGTCTAGACCTTCAGGTGGTTTCGCAGGAGGGGAAATGGACTCCGGATGCGGAGGGAACGTCGTACTGACCGTCTCAGAGGGAGCAGTGAGGAAGTATATCCAGATCACTGAGGATGTGATGGAGGAGTATGGCGTGGACGACTACACTAAGCATAGGGTCGGATGGATGTCGTCTAGCGTGGATTCATTGTTCAACAACGACAGGGTCACGGTCATGACCCTCGAGGACTTCATCTGATTAGCAATCCGAGGGGGTCTCCAAGAAGTAGCATGGGCAGAATTGCCAAGAAAAGGTACACTAGGAAGGGATGCTTCCTGGTTATCCAGATGCTGTCCAAGCCCATTTCCTCTAATAGTGCCAAATCAGCTTTTCTTTCTGTCCCGATGGTCGACTTTCTTGATGGTAGTATTCGATTCACAACTGTATTCTCCCCATTCTTCTCTATTACTTCGGTAAGTATCCAAGAGAGATTCTCATCCATCTCTGAAGATTGGCCTATCTCGGCAATCTTCTGCTTAGTGGCGTGCCATGCCATCTTCAGATCTGAGATGGAGGTTATGTTGCCCCTACTGGCATTGTGAGCGAAAATCAGAGGTGGTGCGATGAGAAAAGCAGAGGCGGCCCAGACGAACATTACCAACGATGGAGGCATCCTGAATATTGGGTCTTCGACTAGTGGGTAAATCTGATCGGGGACGAAGGCCCAAGATGGGAAGAATAGCGTGACTAGGATGAGTGCCTTGACATCAGCCCCTCCTGGGATCAGTCCTAATCTCCAAGAGGAGTAGAAGGCCAATGCAGTCATAAACGCCCCAATCATGCTCCACCAAAGTGTTGTTTTTGCAGACTCGTCTCCGAGTACCAAGTCGACAAAGTCGGTTTCTGAGTATGCAATCGCACCTCCGATTATTCCCGAGGCCCCCAGAAGGTAGAGTATTGACAGTGTTACCTCTTGTCCGCCCCACTCTCCTACCTTTCTGGGATCTGGGGGGGCTACGAAGCAGAATGAGAAAATGGCTACCAGCGCGAAGGTCATGCACACGTTCTCAAACCCTGCATCTGATGATGCCAGCTGGAGCACGAGTATGGAGGAGGCCGGAATAGCCCATCTTATCCAGTGGGCGTCTCTGACAGAGAGTATTCGGAAATCTGATCTAGCCGCGGCGAACATGCAGAGGACGAGCAATGAGATCCTGAGGGTCGAGAGCAGGGGGTCGGCCATGCCAATAGGCAATCGGCTGGTGACATCAAGGCTTCTGCACTTTCTCTAGCCGGCGCCACCCGATTGGAACAATCCGACGGACTGGTCAAGTATCCATGCACTGAAGAAGTTCGCGATCCCTGCTATCCACATCATCTGAATCATCTGTCCGAGGACCAGGGTCGTACCCCCTCCCTTGATTCTCGCTGTGATTAGTCCTAGAACAACAATGGAAATGACAACTAGGAAAGAGCCCATGTAATTGAAGACCGCGATATTCTGGTCAATGCCCCCAGTCTCCGAGAGAGCGGGGAGAGCGACGTCGACACCTCCTGCGGCTGTTCCCACTTCGCCAGTGCTATCCACTAGGCCTTGGGCGACCGATGCGATTGTCTCCCCTAGCCCGGCGATGATTGATGTGGTGATATTGAGTGCTATTATCATCGCAATCAGGAGCCCATATGAGACGCTTCTCATGACATTGGCAGATATCTGCCTCCTCTGACGCAGTCCTAGGAGACTGGTCGTGCTTTGTGAGACCATGTCTCCTACCAGGCCAGCCTCGCCGGTCGAGGAAGAGCCCTCGATGAAAACCCTGGTGAACCGTGAGACTAGCATCGAGTTATTGTCCGCGGCAAACCAGTCCCATGAGTAGTCGCTGTCGATCCTCATCGACAGTCTCTTCTCAAGATTCGAGATTGAGTCGTCTAGAGCGCCGAAATCGATTCCCGAGAGTGCCTTCACCATTGCGCTTGGCTCCTGCGCTCTCGCCTGCGCCGTACCACCGAAAGCCCTGATGAACTCCGGGAACGCCTCGTCCCTCCTCCTCACTCTCGCCTCCTCCTGTCCGATGAGCAAGGTCGGCGCGAGGAGGGGGGACATCAGGGCTGCGATGACGAGGAGTCCGAAGTAGTTCCATTGGTCGAATAGGATGTTGGTACCGAAAGTGATGAAAACGCCTGTCATCATGATGATCATTATAGTTCCTAGAATGGCGGCAAATATCCATGATCTTCTCATGTCTATGGCCTGCTCTGTGTTGAATCCGTGCTTTGCGAATAGGTCCTCTTGAGGGATGACCAAGGTGAAGAGGTACCAGGCACCTATCTGGAGGAGGCCGAACAAAGCACCCGCTAGGAGAACCCATCGGGCCCTGAGTATTACCTCAAAGGGGTTATCGGTTTCTGCACCGGTCTGGAAGAGTATCAGGTGAAGGCCCGCAACCACGAGAAGGAGCAGTCCTGTGGTGGTAAGTGATACGAAGGTCTCCCTAAGAGTGTCTAGCTGCTCTAGCCTGGCATCGTAGATCGTGGTATACGCCTGCTCGAATGTCTCGTTCTCGCTAGTGAAGAACTCACCGATAGGCTGGCCGACCTCCACCGAGAAGGCCATTCTGTCAAGGAAATCGCTCCAGATCGCAGAAGGGCTCTGTCGACCGACGATCCTGGCCGCCTCGGGTAGATTCGTGTGCCACTTGGTAACCAACGTCTCTATCGCTTGGATCTCGTGTGCAAGCGCACCATAGTCACCCATCTCCTTGAGGACGTCGAACATCCCT
>CAXEIX010000177.1:0-2739 GCA_963996605.1 uncultured Candidatus Poseidoniales archaeon
CGAGCCTAGTGCCATCATCCCCAAGTAGGGTGCTGCCTTGCTGTGCAGGATGTCTCGGGTCTCCATGAAGAAAGCACCTAGGATGAGTATCATCCCCATGTATGCGACCGCTTCGCTATGGGCAAAGTCGAGCAAAGCCCCCAACACGTAGTCACCGGCCCTCGAATGCCCCCGGGAGGAAGGTCCAGCGAATGTCGCCAACTCCTACATCGGCATAGTGCGCTAGAATTCGGGAGTCGTTGGCCATCTTGCCATGGTACTGCATTAGACCGGGATATTCGGGTACGATGGAAGCCTCAATTCCATCGTAATTCCCGGAAAAAAGACCGAAGAGACCGGTGAAAAGCTTCAGGTCTGCTATGCTCATGTCATCGGTGCCAGCAGCCCATCCGGTCTCCGACTCGGCTACCTTACTCTGGAGAAGAAGTAGGTTCCTGGACCCCTTGCCGCTGGGTCCGAAAACCTCCTTCCTGAGTCTTATCCTCTCATCTAAGTCGGAGATCCCGAATGTCGAATCGAGGGCTTTTGACAATGGCTCCATGCCATCGATGAACTCGTCTGCCTTGGCGCATTGGTATGGGTCCTCAGGGATCATTCCCGCCAAGCGTCCTGCATATCGCAAAATAGCAGATGACTCTGCGATTGTCCCCTCGGGCGTCTGCAGGATCGGGACCATCCCCCATGGCAGCTCGCCGGCCTCCTTCATTGCCTGGAATCTGGCTCCGTCGATCGATACGTCCTCCCAATCAGTTCCCGAGAGAGAAAGGGCGATGCGTATCGCCTCCGCCCTACCGGGCGATGGGAAGTAGACCAGACGAAGCATGCCCACTCCTCGGAGTCATTCTACTTGAATGGAGTCTCTGACGACTAGCGTTTGTTGGTGGAGGAGACGGAGCGACTCTTGTACTCCGAATAGTTGCCAGGCCAGACTACGATACTTCCATCTCCCTGTAGGTCCCAGATGGTGTCGCACACCTTGTCCAGGAAGTATCGGTCGTGGCTGACCGTGATTATCCCCCCGTCGAACTCGTTCAGCGCCATCTCAAGGGCCTCCTTCGCATCCGTGTCCAGGTGATTGGTGGGCTCGTCGAGAAGCAGCATATTGTTCTCCTCTAACAGAAGCCGGAGGAGGGCGATCCTGGCCCTCTCACCCCCACTGAGCTTGCTTAGTGGCGTTGATACCATATCCTTGGTGAACTGGAACTGTCCGAGCAGGGCCCGCAGTTCGCCGTAGTCCATCCTCGGCTTGAGTCTCCGGACCTCTTCGATTGGCGTCAGATCGAAGTCCAGTGTCCTGTGATCCTGGTGGAAGTACCCGATCTGTACTCCGGGGCTGATATCTACCTTCCCGGAGTCTAGGAAGAGGTCTCCCGTGATAAGTCGTAGAAGTGTGGTCTTCCCTGCACCGTTGGGCCCTATTACGCCGATCTTCTGACCCCTCCTTACGCTGACCTCGACATCCTTCAATATCGGCCTCGACAGCGAATCGAATGACAGACTAGCATCCTGGAACTCGAGGACATCCAGACTGCTCTTCTCGGCAGACTGCAGGTTGAATTTCAGGCTCTGTCGCTTCCTCGGTTTAATCGACTTTAGCCAATTCAGCTCCCTCTGGGCACGAGTTATCATGAAGTGCTTCTGAGATACTGACTTGTCGAATTTATTGGACCTCTTCATCGACTGCATTGCCCCCTGCAGCCTTTTGATCTCCTTCTGCGTCTTCTCTATCCTGTCATTGAGGGTCTGGAGGAAAATCTCCTTCTGCTTCAGGTACGATGTGTAGTTTCCCGGGTAACCCTTGATGTGGGCATCCTGGATCTCCACGATGTTGTTGCATACCCTGTCGAGGAAATATCGATCGTGGCTAACTATCATCAGCGCGCCCTCGAACCTGTTGAGGAACCTCTCCAGCCACTCTAGGGTGTTGAAGTCCAGATGATTCGTAGGCTCGTCGAGGAAGAAGACGTCTATCTGGTCCAGTCCGACAAGTTGCCTGGCTAGTGCGACCTTTGCCCTCTCCCCGCCGGAGAGGGAGTTTAGCGAGACCTCCATGGAGCTCTGATCGAGGTTCAGGGCCTTGAGTATCTCAGTGGCGTGGCCGGCTACGTCCCCTCCGCCTGATTGTGCCATCAGGCTCTGCAACTCCTGATACCTATCCATGGTGGGCTGCCAGTCATCGTCGTAGAAAGAGGGCTCCTCCATCCTCCGCTCGATATCCGATATCTCCTCCTCAAGCTCGAGGAACTGCCTCCCCCTGCGATTTAGCTCCTGGCCGAGAGTAGCCTCGTCATCGATGTCCCGGACCTGAGTCAGGAAGGCGAGCCTGAGCGCAGGTGCGAATGTGATGTCACCGACGTCCTGGTCCTGGTTGCTGATGGTACGTAGCAAGGTGGTCTTGCCCGCACCGTTGTGGCCGATTACTCCAATTCTATCGCCCTCATCGATTCTGAGGTTGACCCCTTCTAGGACGGTGAGCGGACCGAATGCCCTGTGAACCTCATCGAGTCGGATGAGTTCTCGGGCCACAGCCTTCGCGAGTGGCGCCCCTACAAGTAACCGATTACTTCCTGGAGGTCAGAATTATTCCATCTGGCCGCTAATTAGCTGAATTGGTTACCAGCCAAAGCGGGATTAAGCGTTGCCAACTAGGTTCTAGTTCTGACTTTCTTTGGGGGTCCGTTCCTACCCTTTCGCTTATCCTTGTACTTTACTGGCTGGCTTCCCTTGTTCTTCCCCTTG
>CAXEIX010000178.1:0-2732 GCA_963996605.1 uncultured Candidatus Poseidoniales archaeon
CTAACTCCACATCCCATGCTGATAATCGCATCGTATTCCCCCGGATACACTGCGTTGATATTTTTAGGCCTAAGTCCAGAGGTATCTATTCCGAGCTCCTCGAGAACCTCTATTGCATATTTGGCGACCTGACCGGATTCTGGAGGATGAGTTCCAGCCGAAGCAGCCTCATGTCCGAGATCCCTAGCAATCCCCTCAGCCATTTGGCTCCTACAGGTGTTCCCTACGCAAACGAATAAAAGACGCACAAATACTCCATGCGAGAGGCACTAATTAACCAATTGACCTATAGAAAATAGAGGAAACCACCCAGAATAGGTTTCAATAATATCCCATCAAACGGAGTGATATGTCGGACTCCCCAGTATCCCACCATAAGGCCGGCTCGCCTTCTGAATCACCTGATCCAGAGGCATCAAATGAGCAGAGGGCTCAGATGGAGCAGGCATACCAACAGATGCAGAGGAAGATGAGAATCAGCAAGATGGACGAGAGCATTAAGCAGAAGATCATGGTTCTATCAGGTAAAGGAGGAGTCGGAAAATCAACCGTAGCCACAGGACTGGCCCTTTCACTGGCTCGTCAGGGCAAGAAGGTCGGCCTGATGGATATTGACATTACAGGGCCGAACGTCCCAAAGATGCTCGGGCTGGAGCAAGCCGATCTGAACGTGGAGGAAGGTCAGATTCATCCTGCTGATGGGCCAAACGGACTGAAGGTGATCTCGATGGCTTTCTTGCTGGAGGATCCGGATAAACCTGTAATTTGGCGTGGTCCGATCAAACTCGGCGCTATCCAGCAGTTCATTGGAGATGTTGCTTGGGGGGAGTTGGACACTCTGATTATCGACTTCCCTCCTGGGACAAGTGACGAACCCCTCACCGTTAGCCAGAGCCTTCCAGGAATAGATGGTGTGGTGATAGTCACGACTCCTCAGGAAGTAGCTCTTCTGGACAGTCGAAAATCGATAAACTTCGCCAAAACGATTTCTATCCCCGTTCTGGGAGTAGTGGAGAATATGAGGGGGTATAACCTGAGGGGCACATCCACACCCAACTCTAAGATCTCAGTAATGGGGCCCGGAGGGGTGCCGATCGAATGCCACTCTGATGGTGATGGAAACTGGGAAATCACCCTTGATGTGTTCAAGTCAGGAGGGGGGGAGGAAGCATCGAAAGAGATGGGGGTGCCATTCCTTGGATCTCTCCCATTCGACCCTGGAATTGTCAGAGGGGGCGACGATGGAGTCCACAGAATCATCGCCGAGCCAGACGGAGAAACGGCAAGGGCTTTCGAATCGATAGTGGAAAGCGTTCTAGAGCAACTCGACAAGGGCTCTCAGCGTACTCTAAGGATAATCTGACACTACAATCTTTGCGTTGGCTTGATGACATAGTCTCATTCCCACAAGGTCGTAATGGTTGCTGAAACAGGCATCTACATCACCTGGGTGACGGGGGCTATTCTGATTAGTATAGCAATGATGCCAATCTTCAAACCACCCTTTGCAAGGATCAGCGCTGATGGCTTCATTGACATGTTCAGAAGATACTGGGCACATATGGTCGTAGTCTTCTCGGTGTATCTTTGGAAGGATTTACTCGATGGTCTTGACAGGGTATTGATGGCCAATACGCAACTAGACATGACCTTCCTAGTATATGCAATTGAGGGAGACTCTGTTCTATGGGTCCAAGAAGGGCTAAGGAGCGAAATACTGGACGTTTTCATGACCCATTTCTATGTAATGGGATTCATGACTGCAACATTCTCTTCATTCATCTATCCAATTTTCTTCGATGACAGGTACATGGCAGACAGAGTATCTCTTTCGATGTTCTGGGTATACATTCTGGCGATTCCATTCTACTTGTTCCTAAACGTCAAGGTTACTGGGAACTATGTAGAAGGAATGGAGACGATTGCATATGATCTAACTCCAGAGATTCATAATTGGTTCAATCGAATTGACCCTTTTACTAATGGGATGCCAAGTTTGCACATTGGACTACCGTTTGCAATATGGCTTTCCATGCACAGGTGGGACGAGGATGGGCGATGGAAGAAGTTCAGAACTTTCCTTATCTTATTCATAGGATTGACTTCTGTCTCGATTGTTTACTTGGGTATTCACTGGTTCGTTGATATTATTGGGGGAATGATCATTGCAATCCTAGCAGTGAACATTACTGCAAAGACGCATGAACCAATTTGGCGAATCGCCGACGAGAGACTATTCACAAGGAGGCTAGCCCGGACTCTCGAAGATCCACGAGGATCCTTGCAGAGAACTCTGCGCTCTTGGATAAGTGCCCTTGATCCTGTTAGGGAACCAGGCAAGAACCAGACCGGGGCAATCATCATGTCCCTCATCATTTTGACTGGTTCGGTCATACTTTGGGACGTAACCCACCAGAAGATCTCCATTGAAGAGGCGGACTCCCCCACATCTGCATCCGGCTCTGGAGAATGGCTTGTTTGGATCGAAGAATCAGAAGATGGAGTAGAAATTACTGCAGGAAATGTGACTTCACTGACCAATCGGACAGTGGGGGGACAGCAATGGATAGAAACCCCTGAGGTCGTATCCTCAGGAGGAAGTTTCGTGATTTTCAATAACCATAGCATAGAGTATTTCGAGCACAACCAGGAATCAGGCGTTCTTCAGCCGATTTTTGCAGAGAGTTTGGACGAGGGCATTGTCGATATAGCAATCCTAACCGATTCAAACG
>CAXEIX010000179.1:0-2727 GCA_963996605.1 uncultured Candidatus Poseidoniales archaeon
CGCTGCCTCTAGCCCAGCGCTGGTCTTGAAGGCAGCGAAAAGGGCTAGGGCGGTCAAAGCCGCACTGCCAATCGCGAATCCCTTACCGATTGCTGCGGTCGTGTTACCAATTGAGTCTAGCCCATCTGTGATCTCCCTGACATCATCCCCTAGGCCGGACATTTCGGCAATTCCACCGGCATTGTCTGCGACCGGCCCATAGGCATCTACAGTCATGGTCACGCCAACTGTCCCCAGCATCCCCATTGCAGCCATTGCTATTCCATATAGGCCGAGTTCGGCACTCCCTCCGTCACTCACCATCACATGGTTTGCTCCGAAGATACCCGCAGCAATCAGTAGGACTGGGATGAAAACAGACTGCATACCTACTGCCAGTCCGGCGATTGCGTTGGTTGCGCTACCGGTCTTGCTCGCTTCCCCGATGTAGGGAATCGCCTTTACCTTGAAGAAGAAAACGTCTTCTATTCCGGTGTAGTACTCGGTTACCAGCCCAATTAGAATACCGGCCAGAGAACCTATTGCGACGGCTTGGATTACCGTGGTCGGTAACTCAAGATAGTCCAGGGCTAAGTAGCCACCACCGATGAAAAGTGCAGCAGCTATGAAGGTGGTATTCCTCAGTGCTGCCCCGGGATCCATGTTTTGCATAGCAGTAATGGAGAATACGCCAATAATCGAAGCAATGTAACCAACTACTGCCAGTACGATTGGAATCATCAGGTAGTCCTCGGAAACAGCATTATCCATTGCCGCTGCAATCACCATTGCTGCGATTATGCTGCCCACGAACGACTCGAAGATATCCGCACCCATTCCTGCAACGTCCCCGACGTTGTCCCCGACGTTGTCGGCAATCACACCGGGGTTTCTTGGGTCGTCTTCTGGAATCCCCGCCTCAACCTTGCCAACCAGATCCGCACCAACGTCCGCTGCCTTGGTGTAAATTCCGCCACCGACACGTGCGAAAAGAGCTATTGAAGAGGCACCCATGCCGAATCCAGCAATGTTTTCCACGGTCAGGAACTCGGTTTGAGTCAGGTAGTACATCAGGGAAATCCCAGCTAGACCCAATCCCCCTACGGCCAGCCCCATCACTGCACCGCCATTGTATGACGTGGTTAATGCGGCTGATTGCCCGCCATCGGCTGCAGCCTGTGCAGTACGACCGTTCGCACTGGTTGCCGACCGCATTCCAGAGAATCCTGCAGCGACGCTGCATAGCGCCCCTATGATGAATGCGATCATGGTCTCCATTCCGAGGCCATTGTCATCACCTCCTAGGAGAAGGAGGATTGCCACCAATACAATGAATCCGGAGAGCAACCTGTACTCTGCGTAAAGGAATGCCATCGCACCGTCTTGGATTTGCGCCGTAATCTTTGCGACAGTCTCGTTTTCGATCTTAATTGAATTCACCTTATTGTATAGTAAGAAAGCAATGCCAAGCCCCAAAAGACCCGCTGCAATTCCTATCATGCCTAGTTGTTCTCCATCCATAGTTACACCATCAGTTCGGCTCGGCCAATCGAGTGCTCTATTTAATCCAAATCCAATTGCAAAACTGCCTTTGCGGTTTAGCCAATATTTGCATGGATAACCGAGGCAAACGAATTCAGAATCCCCGCACCGTCGTGTTCGCGTTGGAAGGAGGCCATTTCTTCCTCAGAAATATGCCCCCAATCGAATGCCCTTTCCACCCTAGCCTTGGCTGCCTCGGGATGGAACTGGACCCCCCAGGCGGGAAGCTCCCGGCCATCCTCCCCCATTACCCGAACTGCGGTAACTACATTGTGCTCCGCCGAACCAAGCAGCAAGCAACTCTCTGGAACTGTCATCACATGATCCTGATGGGAATATAGGGCTACAGGAGCCCCCTCCTCCCCACTTCCTCTGGTAGCGAACAACTCATCAGAGGAGCCATACGAATTTAGTGCAAGTTCCCAGACCCCACTAGACATTGATTCTGCCCTTTCTATTTTAGCTCCAAGCGAATGACAGAGAAGCTGGTGACCAAAGCAGATTCCAAGTGTGGGGACCCCCATTCTCGATGAGCACCTCATTAGCGACCCGCCGCCAGCCATCCACTCCTCCCACATTGTCACGTTCCTCTTTGAACCGCTGCAGACTACGGCATCCGGTCCGATGGACCGTATCCACCCCTCAGTCAACTCATCATCCCCGTGCAAGGGCATTGCTATCCTCTTGAAGACCACCTCATTCCCATGCATCTCCATGCTGCATTCTTCCCAGAATGGGTATTCGTAATCCCAATTCGGCACGTCATTCTCGGAAATCCCGACCAATCCTTCCTTCTGGGCGCGTAAACCCGCTTCTTCAGACTGCATTTGCGGAGTCACTAGCAGAACCTCCACGCTACTCCTCTCCGCAATTGGCTGTATCACCTCTTGATTGCCACCATGGCCAAACTCGGATCTTTCTACCAAGAGGTCGATTAGTATGACTCGGATAGGCCTGCTCACATTACTCCGAAGAGGCAATTCTTTGAAAGACCCCCACCCCTCAAGGGGTGTGAACAACATGGTCGACAAACAACTCATCCTCGACTCGGTCGGACCTGTCCAGGCCGTTCTGGACGCTCATGACGGTGTTGTGAACGTGGTGGATACCACGGACGGGGTGATAATGATCTCATTGGAAGGTGGTTGTACTGGTTGTAGCGCCACTCCCATGACTGCCATGCAGATTTACTACTCTCTGATGAAG
>CAXEIX010000180.1:0-2724 GCA_963996605.1 uncultured Candidatus Poseidoniales archaeon
CCCCCTCGGACTGCATCGCCTCGGACAGAAGTTGGACCATGACCTCTGTGCTCCAGTAAGACATCATGTCCCAGAAGAAGAACGGGAGTATCCCGAATAGGATAGTCAGCGCACCCAGTATGGTCATGCCAGCGTTCTCATGCCAGGTGATGTCCCTGGGCTCGTGGTTGAGGGTATCCGGGAGGACCCCCTGGTGCGGGTCGTTGGACTCGAAAATCGTCCGCTGCATGGAGGTCAGGTAGTAGACTGCGGTTATCACGAGAGTCAGGGCTGGAAGGAGGACTAGCCATCCGAATGTCATCCAGAAGGCGATCAGCACTGCGACCTCTGCAACGAACCCTGCCATCAAGGGGAGGCCTAGGCTGGCCATCCACCCGAGCATCATGTGCCCTGCCAGCCACGGGCTGTGATGGGCTATGCCCCGCATCGAGCCGATCTCAAGGGTATGGTAGTGATGCTTGAACGCACCAGCGACGGCGAAAAGGAGGGGGCTGATGATCCCATGAGCGAACATCATGAAGAGGGCTCCTGCGATACCCAGGGGTTGCATCGTAGCAATTCCGAGGAAGATCAGCCCCATGTGAGACACGGATGAGTATGCCACCATGCGCTTGAGGTTCGACTGCCCCATGCAGACCCAGGCGCCGTATGCGAGGCTGGCCATGCCGAGGAACACCAAAAGCGGAGTGAACACGACGGTGGATTCTGGGAAGGCAGTTACCGCGACCCTGAGGAACCCGTAGGCCCCCATCTTCAGCATCACTCCTGCGAGTATCATCGAGCCGGCTGTGGGTGCCTGCACGTGAGCGTCGGGGAGCCATGTGTGGACCGGGACGCTGGGCATCTTGGTGGCGAACCCTATGAGGAGGAGGACCCAGACCAGGTGTCGCAGTCCCTCGCTCATCTGCCCCCCGCTATCGAGCATTGCTATCATGTCGAAGGACCTCTCCGAGATTGATGCCCCCGTGTTGAAGTACATCACCAGGATCCCGATTAGCATGACGACACTGGCCGTGAATGTGTAGATGAAGAACTTCATCGCTGCATAGCGCCTGTCCTCCCCTCCCCAGACCAGGATGAGGAAGAACATCGGTATCAGCGTCATCTCCCAGAACACGTAGAAGACGAACAGGTCGAGAGCGACGAAGACCCCGATCATGGCCCCTTCCATGACCAGGAGTAGCGGGTGGAAGTAGTGCCCCTTCTTGGCGTCCCACTCTACCAGCATCGAGAGGGGCACTACCAGGGCCGTGAGCCAAATCATCGGGAGCGATAGGGCATCTGCGCCGACGTGCCATGAGACTCCGATCTGGGGGATTATCTCGAAGGGGGTGTTCTCGAGCTCGTAGCCCCCGAAGTCGATGTTCATCCAATCGATGTCGCTGAGGGATGTCGCTGCGGCCCACGTGGATATGGCTAGCAGAGCCAGTGCGACCCCCATGCAGATGTTCCTAGTCACCCCGGAGATCTGCGAGGAGAGTCCTTCTGGCAGGATATGGGGCAGTGCCATCAGCAAGAGGCCGACTGCTATCGGCAATAGGGAGAGGATGCTCAGTATCATCCGCTAACCCCCCATGCGAGAGCGAATATCGAGAGCGCTCCCACTGCTACCATCAGGATGTAGTCGCTTGCCCGACCTGTCGTGACTCTGCGAATTTGGACCGATCCGAGGACAGAGTTGGACTCTACCTTCTTGATGATGCCGTCGATCACCGTCCTGTCGAACCAAGCGGCGAGGGCGGCGAATGGGATTACTGTCTTCGATAGGGCCAGCTCGTAGTAGTGGTCGAAGTAGAGGCGGTTCTGGAGGGCCTCGGACAGGCTGGACTCAGACATCTCAGTCACGTCCTGGGAGCCGAACTTTCCTGAGAGCCAGACCAGCCACGAGACCAGCGGCCCGGAGGTCTCCCCCTCTCGCAGGGAACCGCCGTGGACCCTGGCCGCGAAGATCGGCCCTATCACCAATGACAGGAAGATCGTGGTCCATCCCACTATCCTGAGGTTCGGGTCTTCCGGCAGGAATGCGTGCTCCAGCTCGTAAACCACCTGGTCGAGGAACGAGTCCTTGTTGATCCCCAAGCCATAGCTGTATGGCTTTGCCAACCACTTAACGATGCCGAAGACGGATAGTCCGAAGCCTCCCAGTGCGCTGATTATCGATAGGATAACCAGTGGCTCCTTGATCCATGGGGTGGACTCGTGTACGTGATCGACCACTTCGTGCTTGGGCTCCCCTGCGAAGGTCATGAACCACATCCTGGACATGTAGAAGCCTGTCATTCCGGCTGTGAGGAGGACGAGGATGGCTGGGCCGAACATCAGTGGCTCGTAGTCGAGTGACGCCTTCCACGTCTTGGCCACGATCGCCTCCTTCGACCAGAATCCGCCGATCAGCGGGATTCCGATGATTGACATCGATCCGATCATCATGGCGGCTGAGGTGATGGGCATCTTGGATGCCAGGCCCCCCATGTTGCGCATGTCCTGAGGATCGAAGTCATGGTGGTCGTGGCCGCCTCCCTCGTGCAGGTGGTCATGAGCATGATGGACCTCGTGGATGACCGAGCCGCTGGCCATGAATAGCATTCCCTTGGCCATTGCGTGATTGAAGAGGTGGAACATGGATCCGCCGAAGACGAGTGTCGCAGCGTCCGTTTTGCCGTTGTTGTAGAACCACAAGTACACGCCGAGGCCGGTGAATATGTATGCCAGTTGACTCATGGT
>CAXEIX010000181.1:0-2670 GCA_963996605.1 uncultured Candidatus Poseidoniales archaeon
TAGACGAAAGTGTATCATCATCACTTACAGAATCCGCACTGGCAAATATTCCAGACAGTTGTGCATTGGTGATATCTGACTATGACAAGGGCGTGGTTACAAAGGATGGGGCCCAGATTTTGATTAAGGCTGCCAAGAGTTCAGGAATACCTGCAATAGTTGATCCTAAACTTACTGGATTGGAAAAGAGTAGAGGGGCTACGGTTGTGATATTCGAGAAGAGGGGGATGTCACTATTGGCAAGAAGGATTGGGTTAAATGACGACGATGCGGCAAAATATCTCTTGGAAGAGTACTCATGGCAGGGTATCTTAGTCTTGGGTGGAATTCATGGCATGTACCTTCATCAAAACGACCAAGACAGCATATTCATGCCTTGCATGGCTCCAACAGCAGAACAGCAGATTGGCATGCATGATGCTGCGGCAGCGTCACTTGCAGCAGCATTAGGTTCAGGATTGTCCCTTTATGACGCTGCATTATTGGCATCTGCTGCATGTGACTGTGTACTGTCGGCGACCTCGGGGCGAGACTACATTGATCAAGCAACTCTAGCCTTATGGCTAGATGAATTGTCCTGGCAGATGAGAATCTCCGACAGATAGAGCAGTTGCCAATGGCATTGAATAGTGTTGGTATAGCGCGACTACTATGAATCGGGTGAATAATCAAGCATTATTGGCCCTGGTAACCGCCTCTATATTCGCTGTATCATTATTCCAACCACTTTCTCTTGCGGAGGATTCGGACTACAGTTATCCAGCTAATATTTTCGTAGATTTGGAAAATGGCGATGTTATTACCGAGAGTTCGATAATTACAATTACGATACAAAATGAGGAATTACCAACTTATGCAACATGGGAACTTCTGGATACTAGTGGAACCAGATTCTTTATTGATTTTACAGAGGATTTAGAAATATATTCTGAATCAAACTTCTCCGAATCAGTCGCTAGTTGGAAGGAATGGTCATTCGGCATAGAGGTGAACCCCGCTGCTATAGGCCACTGTTCTTGCATAGCCAAGATTACCGTCCAAGAAGAGACTGGTAACACAGTTTCACTAATTACGACATTGTTCATCTCGCCGGATTCCCCCCCAAATTACCAGTTTCCCCCTATTATCCACGTCATATATGACTCTGAATATCAGTGGTCCGGGAAAACTCATATCTTGCAATTCGTAACCATGGATATAGATTTAGAAAATCCTAACTTATCATACATGATCGCGGATTCAACGAATGTCAAGTGCTCAAACGTGTATATTGGAGTTCCCGAGGAATCAATAGATTTTATTCCATCAGCGAACACAGCTACGGATGGATTGTTTTCATACGAAATTATGATAGAAAATCTGACTGATGGTTGGTACGATCTTAGTGTTTTTGCGATTAATCCCACGAATCAACAGTTCTCATATGACTGTATGAGCATCATGGTCGATAATAGCCCACCAGTGGTTATTATCGAGGGTGAAAACAATGTTGCTGAGGGTTCTGGATATGCGATTTTCGATGGTTCTTCTTCATTTGATGAAACATGGGGGATACAAGGACTCACTTATGTCTGGTCCGTTGTAAATACAGATTCATCAATCGATAATGATACTGTTATTTTAGCGGGTTTGGATGAGCGGACTCTTTCTGTTAGTACTGAAGATGCAGGGACATATGAAATCAAACTAACAATATCAGATAAAGCTGGAAATCTTGCTACTTCAGTAGATTATCTAGAAGTGCAAAATATCCCCCCCCTAGTAAAACTAACAATAGATGGAGAGCCCATAGAGAATAATGGCCAGTTTACTCTTCTTCGTGAAGGATCATGCATAATTGACGCTTCTGGTTCAACTGATACTCAAAATGATGCCGACAATCTCAGATACGTTTGGCGTGTGAATAATATTCCTACTTACGAGGGTGAAGCTAGAGATTTTTCCTGGCCGGAAGGGGTTGATGGCGATTTCATCCTCACCATTGAAGTAATTGACGACGACTCCGAATCTTCACAGATTTCTGTATTGGTAAAAGATGGTTCTACGGACTCTGTGTTACCTCTATCGATAATTGTGCTAATTCTATCTGTAATATTCTTTTCATATTCTGTTGTAAACATGCGCAAGCAGACAAATGAGTCCGACATACCAAAATGGTCCTAGTACACAAGTCCAAAAGGAAGAAACATTAGGGCCACATGTGGAATTGCCTTTCGAAACATCCGAGTATTTCGATAGGCAAGAGTTACTGTTTTCACAATTGCCTTCGTCAAGTATAGTGATTATACCCACTAACGAAAGGAAAACACGATCGAATGATGTTGGATACCCCTACAGACCTAACTCCTACATGCTATATCTGTGTGGTTGGAAAGAGGATGAGGGTGTTTTCGTAGTACATAACAGAAATGGTACAATCGAGTCAAAATTATTCGTACCTCCACGAGATACAACAAAAGAAATTTGGGAGGGCATTCGAATCGGGGTACAAGGTGCTGAATCATGGCCCGTACACACTACTTCATCGATAGAAAATTTTGAGTCAGAGATTGCACAAATGATAGGACAATTCGATAACGTCTACGCAATCTTGGGGATTTCAAAGGAATTGGATAAAATTTGTAGCCTGGTTGAAGGCATATCCGATCCGAGGACAATCCTTGACCCTAT
>CAXEIX010000182.1:0-2645 GCA_963996605.1 uncultured Candidatus Poseidoniales archaeon
CCGTCGGAGAGCTCCTCGCAATCCTCGTAGTAGTTGGTCCAGTCCCAACCTTCGTTCCAGCACTCGTAGCCGTCTCCTTCCGGGTCCTCGTCGCACTCGTCGAAGGTCTGGTAGTTCCATTGCTCCTCCCACTCGACGCCGTCCGCCGTTAGGGTGAACGGGGATGGGGGCTGCTCGCACGGTCCGTTGAAGTTGAAGTAATCGTAGATGTGGTTGTTTCTCCACGAGTTGCCGTTGTCGTCCCAATCGATGTTGTACCTCTGGATGTTGAGGTCCACGCTGCAGGTGTAGTTGTCGGTCTCTACGTAGAACGTGATGGTCTCGGTGTCAGAGGTCGTGTTGAACTCGAACTCCGTGTTCTCGTTGTCGCAACCTCCCATGTTCTGGCAGATGTTGACGCCGATCGTGAGTCCGTACGACATGTTGTCCTCCACGTCAATGGTCAGTTCCATGGTGTGGTTGCCCTCCTCGATCTCCGGCCTCTCAAAGTTCCACTCGTTGATGCAGTACCATTCTCCAGTCGAGTTGTCCTCCTCGCAATCGTTCTGATGGCTGGTCCAGTCTGGCTCCCCGTCGCTGTTCTCGTCCCAGTCGTCGTTCCAGCAAAGCCAGTTGAATCCGTCCTGCTCGCAGTGGTCGAAGTAATCCATGTTGTATTCCACCTCGTACTCCTCGCCGTCCACGGTCAGGGTGAATATATCGGGAGTCTCGCACGGTCCGTTGTAGTAGAAGTTCTCGCTCTCTTGCGTCCCGTTGTTCTGGAAGTCCCCGTCGGAGTTCCAATACCCGTGTCGTACGTCTAAGTAGTAGTTGAGGCTGCAAGTCGACTCGAATGTCTCCCAGTCCCACGTCTCTGTGTGGTCGCCTGAGGAAGTCCCATTGAAGTAGATGGAAACCTGCTCGTTGTAGGAAGGACTGCCTTGCTCGTTAGCGTAGAAGTTTCCTGATATCTGGTAGGCCTCCCCATCCTCGATTTCATCGATTAGTAGCTCGAAGGAGTGGTCACCAGGCCAGACCAGCGGTCTGTCGTAGTGGACGATGCAGGTCCAAGTCCCTGTCGAGTTGTCCTCCTCGCAGTCTTGCATGTGCCTTCGGGTCCAGTCTGGCTCCCCGTCCTCGTCGTAGTCGTAGTCGTCGTTCCAGCACTCGTGATCGAAGCCGTCCTCGATGCACTCGTCGAACTCTTCGTAAACCGGGTTCTCCACGTACTCCTCGCTGTCCATGAACAGGGTGAGGGTGGACTCTTCCTCGTCGCAGGGCCCTTGCCAGTTGTAGTGATTGGCTTCGAAGGTACCGAAAGTGGACCATGATCCGCTTACCCATTCTCCCTCGTAGAGTATGTAGTGGGCTCCTAGGCCGCAAGTGAACCAGTCCGTGGTGAAGTCGGTATCAACTGATTCAGATGTTCCGTTGAAGTAGACGTCCTCGTATATGTCGCCATCTGGGGCGTACACCGAAGTCATCATCCTCCAAGACGAGTCAGGCAGACCGGATGCCATCCACTCGATGGTGTGGTCTCCAGGCCAGATAAGAGGGTTCTGAGTGTGTTGTATGCAGACCCATTCGCCGTTGGAGTCCTCCTCGCACCTGTCTAGATCGAACCTCACCATGAAACGGTCTGCTTCGCCGTCATTTCCCTGTTCGTCCAAGCTGCAGAACCAGAATCCCCCGTGCCTTTCGCAGTCGACTACATCCGCGGAGTAGTGGGGTATCATCTCATACTCCTCTCCGTCGAGCTCTGTCGTTACGGCAAGCTCTCCATCGCACCAGCCGATGAAGTCGTCCTGGTTACGCAAAGCCTCTGTTCCGTTGTCTACCCAATCCAACCTGAAGTCGGAATATCCTGAACAGGTCGAGTTGCTCACTTCCCAGTAGAGCTCATCCAGTTCTATGCTGATTTCTCCGTTGCTGTCCGATTCGAAGACCTGGTTGACGTGATTGTAGAAGCTCAATGGTTCATTGAAGTCGTATACATACACGTATATGTTAGCAGTGTAATTGGTATCTGGGTCCAGACCGGAAACGTAGTACTCCAGACTGTAGTTGCCCTCTTCCATCAAAGGATCCACGTTGTCTACTACGCAAACCCAAGATCCCGTCGAGTCATCGCAGTATTGGAAGTACATGGTGTAGTCCGGGTAGTTGTAACTCCCGTCGCCATCGATGTCGATCTCGCAGTTCCATCCATCGTCCCAGGAGTTCTGGGTGCACGATAGGATTTCCACGTCGGATGGCCATAGGACCTCGACCTCATCGTACAACGTCCCATCGACGTGTAATTCGTAGTCACCGAACCAATTCTCGTCGTGGTCCGCCTCTACCGAGGCCATGGGTGATAATGC
Source organism: uncultured Candidatus Poseidoniales archaeon (assembly GCA_963996605.1). Classification (GTDB taxonomy): domain Archaea; phylum Thermoplasmatota; class Poseidoniia; order Poseidoniales; family Thalassarchaeaceae; genus UBA36. The sequence goes on from CAXEIX010000182.1 coordinate 2,343, forward strand.
CATCAGGACCATCATCAGGGTCATAGTCAGGCTTCTTGTCTTGCTTGCACTGGTGTTACTCATACATTGTGCGGCCAAATATTGCTCTATTAAGTCCGTCGCTCGCTAAGTCTTGGACGGTTCTCGGACCATCTCCCATAGGGTCACCTCGTCACCGCCGCAGAGCTCGCTTGAGACGGGTTCGAAGCCCAGAGTCCCCAGGGATGCCAAATCGAAGCACTGCGCGTCCTCGTATGGCAACTCGATGGGAGATACCGAGGTCCTGACGATGTCGACCATACCGCTTCCCAGGAACCTCGACCA
>CAXEIX010000183.1:0-2633 GCA_963996605.1 uncultured Candidatus Poseidoniales archaeon
GTGTAGCCTCAAATGATTCATTCGAAGAGTCTTCGACATTATCGAAGAACTCCTTTGCAAGGGCACCAAGACCGCCGCTGCCCTCTACTTCCTTGATTAATCCCCTTCGAACGTCGAATCGCTCCATGCCCCTCCGAATGAACAGGGTCTCTTCAATACTGCCGACTCGGAAAGACTTCTCGAACCGGTACAAGGGCTAAACGGACGGAGTACTTCCGCAATCTATGGGCAAGGGTCTTATCATGGCAATATTGGGGATTTTTGCCCTGCTTTCTTCTCCATTGGCAGTGGCGGATTCGGTGGTCACCATGGAAAGTGTCGTCATTCTTGGCGAGTCCGATCTTGGCATAGAGGGGGCAACGGTTTCCCCAGATGGAAATTCAATCCTAGCTCATGGGGCAGAGTCTGCGATATTCGTAATAGATTCCCATGTGCCAGAAAACAATTCGAAAGTTGATTTTACTGGGAACAGAAAACTACTGGATGCGTCATTCCACCCTAGTGGAAATACTGCACTTCTGGTCGGCGAGGAGGGCCTGTTATTGAGGTTCATATCCGCGAATGGAAGTATCGAGAATGCGGGCGGTGCTTCGAACTTCGGTAACACCGAACTTAGGGCAGTATCGTGGAACGGAGATGGAAGCTGGGCATACATTGGCGGAGAAGGTGGATGGATCTGGAGGTTCAGGGGACTGGACGGAGGCGGTGTTGAGGCGATTCCTCTGGAAAATAGAGGTGAAAGTGACGTTAACGCAATTTCTTGTCTTAGGGGATACAATGTCTGTATCGTTTCATCCAGTGTCGATGGAATTGGCGTAATAAATCAAGATCATGAATTATTCTGGATCGGGGGCTATGGCAATCCTTGGATTGATGTCACTTGCCCCTCAATTACATCCATGGAATGTGTTGTTGTCTCATCCGACTTGACGATTGCCAGAATCAGGATGAACATTGAAGATCCTTCGAAGACAGCGATTCACGACAATGATATCGTACAACTACAGGGATTTGACGGGATTATGACAGGGATAAACATGCAGAAAGAAGGCAATTCTCTGATTTCATTGGCACCCTTTGGATTAATCGAACATGATCTGGAGGAAAGTAGATCATTCCACTGGTTGGATAATAATGACGCAGTAGACTTCGATACTTCGATTTCGGGAGAGAGGATTGTTTCTACGTGGGGCACTGGGACTTTTGATGGGTGGATTCTAACGGATAGAGGGACTATCGTTTCTTTCACAATGACTACGCCCGACGAAGGAGGAACGATGCTAGAAATCTGGATCGGTGTAATTATTCTCGGAGGCACTGCCTTGATGATCGTCTCCTTGCTGACCAGTTCTTCCCCAAGACTTAGCAGATGGGTAACGAAAAGAATCGGGAGTGAAGAAGAGCGCAAAGATGTGATCAGAGAAGAAAGGCGACTTTCAAGGAAAAAACGACGAGCATAAATTCATGTGCGTAACTTGCTCGCGAAGGTTTGAGAACATGGCATACGAGGCGTTAGACTTCTACGACATCGATTCCCTGCTGACCGAGGAAGAGAGGATGGTTAGGGACATGGTAAGGGACTGGGTTGAAGACAGAGTCCTGCCAAATATCGAGGATGCATGCAGAGATGGGGTTTTCCCGGACGAGTGGCGAGCTGAGATTGGGGAGATGGGGATCCTCGGAGCACCTTTGAAGGGATATGGCTGTCCTGGCCTCTCTTACATTGCATACGGACTAATTTGCCAGGAATTGGAGCGTGGAGATAGTGGCGTTCGCTCGTTTGCGAGCGTCCAGGGTTCTCTAGCGATGTATCCAATTTGGGACTTCGGAAGCGAGGAGCAGAAAGAGAAGTATTTGCCAGGAATGGCCAAAGGGGATTTAGTCGGGTGCTTCGGCCTTACTGAGCCAGATTATGGATCCAACCCGGGCGATATGATCACTCGAGCGGAGGACAAAGGAGACCACTTCCTCCTGAACGGGGCGAAGATGTGGATTACGAATGGAACATTCGCTGACTTGGCTGTTGTTTGGGCTAAGCTCGATGGGGAGATCCGTGGTTTCATTGTTGAGAAGGATGATGAGGGTTTCAGTGCTCCTGAAATGAAGGGAAAGCATTCACTGAAGGCGAGTGTAACCAGTGAGCTGGTTTTCCAGGACTGCAAAATTCCGAAGGACCGGATGTTGCCGAATGTAAAGGGTCTAAGAGGGCCGTTCAGCTGTCTCAATAATGCTAGATTTGGAATCTCCTGGGGAGCTGTTGGTGCTGCTCAATCATGCTTCAACTCTGCGAGAGAATATGCCCTTAGTAGAATTCAATTTGGACACCCCATTGCTTCGTTCCAATTAGTTCAGAATAAGCTCTCCTGGATGCTTCGTGAAATTACCAAAGGGCAATTACTAGCATATCACATTGGGAAAAAGAAAGACGATGGAAGCTGGATTCCGGAGCATATTTCCCTAGCCAAGATGAACAACGTAGACATGGCACTTGAAATCGCCCGCATGTCCAGAGATATCCATGGTGCCAATGGCATTCTAGATGAGTATCCGGTGATGAGGCACATGGCTAATCTAGAGTCAGTAAAGACTTACGAAGGGACTCATGACATCCACAATCTAATCCTGGGAAGGCA
>CAXEIX010000184.1:0-2613 GCA_963996605.1 uncultured Candidatus Poseidoniales archaeon
AGTATTAAGGCTCCATTCTCCTAACAAGCCTTCTCGCAAGTTGAAGAAGAAAATCGAAGAAATTAGAGTTGAACTGGAGAATTTTATTCCGCCTGTCGAGGAGAGGATAAGGGACGAAGCAAGATCAAGACGTGGACTCTGAGTAATCATTCCTCTCCCATTTCTATCGAATTTACTGGGACCGCTGCTATCGGTTTCCCGCCCACTAATCCAGAAACTTGAATGTTGAACGCTGGCGGATTTCCCAGAGTTTCAATTTGTACCAATGTCGTCGAACCCTCCTCTAGATCTCCCAAGAAAACCTCATCATCTTGAAAAATCATTTCTGGAACAACTCGCTGGATTGCGGCAACTTCACCTAGTGGTGAGAAAATTCTGATTGCAGCCATTTTCCACCCAATTGCCTCAGTCCTGACACCAACTAGAAGTGAATTACTAGAATCTACAAATCTCCAGACGCATATGTCGATATTTTCAGTAAAATGCCTTATCTCGGGCGCCCCAAGATCCTCAGAAATAGAATTCCAAGACCCTTTACTTAGAATTGATAGTGCTGCAGAAACTTCTTCTCGGCCTTTCGTCAGATCTTTGATTGAGAATCTATTTCTAAGAGCATCCAAGACGTGCTTCTCATTTTTCGCTAATTCTGCCTCTCTCTTTGAAGGCAAGAGATCACCCCTATTCCACCATAGTACAATTATTAGCGGGAATATTAGGAATAGCCCGGCGACCACGTAGAACGGCGTAAACATCCATGCCAAATTGACAAATTCCCCTTCGTCCACGAAAGAACCTCTATTTTCCAGAGTGAATCGATATGCAATCTCTCCCTCGAAGTCACCATTCCTCTCTAGTCTGATTGCATGCATTCCGGGATCAAGACCCAATTCGCCCTGTTCACCATCGGCAAATTCAACTATCGTCCAAGTGCTTTGATTCAGCCTCTGTATGCTTATTCTAACTGTCTCGTTATCTGAGACCCAAAATCCCACCATCGTCCAATTAGTTGAAGAAATTTCCAAGGCAAAAACATCTACAGAGTCATTCGATGAGAAAGACCCCAAGGTTGTTGAATTATTTGGTGAAATAATCTGCCATTGTTCGCCTATTTCATTAGAATCCCACAACTTGCTTGGAGCATCACCTAACTCCTCCAAAATCGAGTTTTGCTGGGTTTCTCCTGTACAAGAAAATGTGAAAATTAAGGCAACAATTGACGTAGAAATTACGACTCTGGCCCCGTTCATCATACTTGGGAGGGCAACTAGGTCTTAGAATCCTTCAAGCGAAATGCTTCCATGGGCAGCCAATGGATGAGCGGCCAATAGGTAGGAGCGTGATATCGAGAGATAGGTTCTCCAGACTATTTTCCCTTGGAGACAGGAACGACCCAGCTTCATTTGCCCCAGGGTTAATTATCGGAGAAGGCGATCCGGATTTTCCCATTTCAGTCGCACCATTTTACTCTTCTATGGACAATTCCAATATTCCTTCAACAATGAAGGTAAAAACTCGTGCCAAACTATGTTTTCCATTCGATTCTCTGGATACTTGGAAAGCTTCCCATGGCTTGGTCCTTCCACCGAGTTTAGTAGATTCAGATTCAGGCGAATTTGGATCAGGAATCGAGTTAGTGCCGGTAACATGGAACTCATTGCATCACGATCAGTCTCTTCTAACTACTGGGCTGCAACCATCATTAATTGTGCTGACCGACTCTCCTCAATTGTCCAGCAGCCCAGGTTTGTTAGAACAGGCCCTATTGACTATCAGGACAACCTTCCCTTCTTCGCTGATTTGGACTCCGGGGATTGGGGGTCCGGATAATTGTGCATTGCTCTCCTGGATGGGAGTAGACATTTTCGATATGGCTCGTTCAAGACAAGCATCTTCCTTGGGCGTACTACTTACTGAAACCGGTCCTAGGATGCCTGAACACTCAACAAAAGAGGACTCATCAATGGAATCACAAAAGGAGATGTGGATTCGAGCAATTTCAGCCACTAGATCGGCAATTAGAGATGGTTCACTCAGGGATTTGGCCGAGAGACAGAGTACTTCTAGCCCCCGTTCTGTAGAACATTTGAGGCGGCACGATCAACTCTCATTTGAGTTTTCAAAGAAAATAGGATTGTCCAGCAGTTCTGTGGATTTCGGAAAAAAACTTCGTTGTCACTCCTTCGAGAGTAGGAACGATGCAACAATAAGGAAGTGGAGAGAAGCCATTTCTGAGTATTATGATCCACCTTCAAGACAACGCGAAGTTCTTGTTTTACTCCCTTGCTCGGCAAAGAAGCCCTACCGACTCTCACAAAGCCATTCTAGATTCAGACGTGCGATTGGAAATTCACGAGTCCATGAGGTAATGGTGACGGCTCCTTTAGGACTAGTTCCAAGAGATTTGGAAGATCTGTGGCCCGCTTCACACTATGATATTCCAGTAACTGGAGACTGGGACGAAGATGAACTATCTACAATTAGGGGCATGATTGGTAGACTTGTAGAAAGAGTCGGTTACTCCACAATAGTGAATCATTCTGGAATCGAATTACTTCTCGGAGATCGGGTTGTAATTGAAACTAGGATGGGAGCAAGTGCTGGTTCTGGAGAATC
>CAXEIX010000185.1:0-2568 GCA_963996605.1 uncultured Candidatus Poseidoniales archaeon
TCACTCTTTCGAACGGGCTAACATATGTCGAACTGTTCAAGGCTAGAGGGATTGACCCGAATAAGTTCCTGAGGAACTTTTCATGGTTCTTCTCCAATGGAATGGACCCCGAGTACGCAGTGATAGGCAGGGTCTCGAGGAGGATCTGGGCAATAGCAATGCGAGACCTCTACGGGGTCGACGATAGGGGTCAGAAGCTAAAGTACCACATCCAGAGCAGTGGGCGCTCGCTCCACTCCCAGGAATTCACGTGGAACGACTACCGAACCACACTGCAGGCACTCTACGCCCTCGCTGACAATGCTAACAGCCTCCATACGAATAGTCGAGACGAGGCCTTCGGAACACCCACCGAGGACACTGTCAGGGACGCAGTCGCGATCCAGCTGATACTCGCCAAGGAGTACGGTTGGCTGCGTAATGAGAACCCACTGCAGGGATCATTCGTAGCAGACTTCCTCACTGACGAGGTGGAGGATAAGGTCCTCCGCATCTTCGAGGAGATGCATAGTAGGGGAGGAGTTCTGGGTGCACTCGAGGTCAACTTCCAGCGGAACCGGATTCAGGACGAGGGAATGCTCTACGAGCATCGAAAGCACACTGGGGAGACCCCAATAGTTGGTGTGAATACTTTCACAGATCCAGACTCATCCACCCCCTCGTCAGAGGATTTCGACATCGACGTCACTAGGTCCGACGAGTCGGAGAAGATGCTGGTAATCAGTAGGAACAGGGAATTCAAGGAAGCGCACTCGAAGGAGTCTGAGGATGGGCTGGCCAGACTCAAGAAGGCTGCTCGTGAAGGTGGCAACCTGTTCGAAGTGATGATGGAAATAGTGGAGCACTGTTCGGTGGGGCAGGTCACCCAGGCACTGTTCGAGAGTGGCGGGAAGTTCAGAAGGAACATGTGAGCAACAGTCTCCAGCGGCTTTTTCCAGACTACCCGCTAACTCGTGTCCCTAATCGTACTACTGCCTCAATGTTCTTAACCCCAAATGGAACGACTGGTGGTGTTGTCGGAGATTTAATTCCCGGTGACAGAGGTGAAGGGATGCATCTAGTCAGGATTGAGGTAGAGAATTTCAAGTCGTTCGGTGGCGAGACAACCATCCCGTTCGAGGAGGGATTCACAGCCATTACGGGCCCCAACGGAAGTGGGAAGTCGAACTGCGGGGACGCCATAGGATTCGTCCTCGGCCCCAAGTCAACCCGTTCTCTTAGGGCCTCCAACGTGTCAGAGCTCATCTTCAACGGTGGCAAGACGGGTAAACCAGCGAAGCACATGTCGGCTACACTTGTCTTCAGCAATACTCCAGAGGTCGGAGGCAGGAGGAGACTTCGCACGGATTCGGACGAGGTCTCATTCACGAGAACGGTGCGCCTGAATAGGAAAGGGGCTCCAGTCACATCATACAGGATCAACGGCAACCCCTCGACAGCAACCGAGATGCGCAGAATACTGTCGGAAGCCGGGTTGAGGGGGGACGGATACAATGTCGTCCTCCAGGGCGACGTCACTAACCTCGCGACCATGACCCCGCACAAGAGGCGCGGGGTCCTCGAGGAGGTCGCAGGAGTCACCGCATACGACGAGGAGATTCGGAAGGCGAACACACAGAGAAAGCATGTGGAGAACAGCATAGAGACAATCGACATCTTCGAGGCCGACCAGAAGGGCCGCCTGAAGGAACTCGAGAAGGAGAGGGAGCAGGCCCTGAAGTTCAGGGAGCTGAAGGGGGAAGCAGATCTGGCCAGACTGACTCTCGAGCAATCCAGGCACAGGAACAGGCAGGGAGAAGTGGAACTCCTATCAGAGGAGAGGTCAAACTACGTCGCCAAGAAGGAGGCAATTTCCAACGAGATGTTGGAATCCAGCCAGAGGCTAGATGCATACGACAAGGAACTCGTCCAAATCGGCAGAGAGATGGAGGGGGTACTCGGCGGTGATGCCAAGAAGATCCTTGACAGCATCAGACAACACGAAATCGACATGGAGACCGCCTCCGACCGCATCGGCGACCACAAGAGGTCTATCGAGAAATCCGAGGACGAGGTCGAGATACTGACGGGAGAAAGGGACGGTGCTGACACCGCTCGATCTCAGGCCGAGCAGAGCATCACCGACCTCCAGCAAAGCGTATTGGACTCCCAGGCCTCTCTGAAGAAGGCTGCACAGGACGAGGAAGAGGCCAGGAAGGCGATTCAATCCGGCGACAAGCATGGGCGCGACCTTAACAGGCTCCTAGGTAAGGCCACTGAGGACGAGCAGACTGCAAGCACAGCATACTCTCAAGCCCAACTCGACTTCGACCGTGCGAACCAGAGGTCGCAGATAGCATCCGAGAACCTAGCTGACATAGAGCAGTCCTTCGAGACCGCAGAGCTAGAGAGGGACGACCAATCACTCATGGGAGAAGACCTAGAGGACTCTAGCCCAGATACTAACAGGGACTCATTGGCAAAGGAGCTGATGAGCCTGCAGAAGCAGGAGAGGTCACTAGTCGACGACCGCGACAGGGCTGAGTCCAAGCTAAGGAACGCCGCGATGGGGCTCGCCAAGGCCAAGGC
>CAXEIX010000186.1:0-2553 GCA_963996605.1 uncultured Candidatus Poseidoniales archaeon
TGATACGATTATCGTAGAGGGCGACAAGGCAGGGGGTACTTGCCTAATCAGGGGGTGTATCCCTAGCAAGGCAATTATCCATGCCGCAGAGAGGTTTGAGTCTCTTCGCCAGCATTCTGCCGATGGGGGGCACATGGGACTTTCTGTCAAAGGTGAGGCCGAAGTTGACATGGTGGGACTGGTATCCTGGAAAGATTCCATTGTTGATAGGTTGAACAAGGGAGTCGAGGGGCTACTGAAAGCGGCTGGTGCGGATCTAATCAAGGGGTGGGCAAGTTTCGATGGGCCCAAGAGTTGCACCATAGATACTGGTGCCGGGAGCGTGAAGATTGAGGCTGAGAATGTCATCATTGCTACGGGATCGAGCCATATTGATTTACCATTCATGCCATGTGATGAGGAGTTTGTCATATCCTCTACTGGCGCATTGGATCTAGAGTCACTTCCAAAGAGCGTTGCGATTGTCGGAGGCGGCTATATCGGCCTCGAGTTGGGGTGCGCCCTCGCTAAGCTTGGTTCCAAAATTACTGTAGTCGAGGGGATGAGCAGCGTTTTGGCAATAATGGACAAGGAAATCAGGAGACCACTGGAAATGTGGTTGAAGAAACACAAGGTTACAGTCCATACCGATTCACTGGCCAGGGGTGTCGAAATCAAGGGAAGAGGCGCATCGAAAAAGGCCGAGTTGACATTTGAGAAAGATGGAACTGAACACAAGGTGAAGGTAGACAAGGTCCTTGTCACAGTGGGAAGGAAGCCCAATACGAAAGGATGGGGGCTGGAAAACACCGGAATTAGAATGGATGGTTCCGGGCGCTTCATCAGAACCGACAGACAATGCAGAACATCAATTCCGGGGGTATATGCAATTGGGGATGTATCTGGTGAGCCAATGCTAGCCCACAAAGCTAGTGCAGAAGGGGAGATGGTAGCCGAGATTATTGCTGGGCATAAAAGAGAATTCGACAAGATAGCTATCCCTGCAATAGTCTTTACCGAGCCCGAGATAGTATCTGTCGGCCTTACTCCCGATGAAGCCAAAGAAAGGGGTGAAGAGGTCATTGTGGGCAAGTTCCCACTTGCTGCAAATGGCAGAGCATTGAGTCTTGAGGCTGAGAAGACCGGAGGTTTCATCCGAGTTACAGCCAGAGAGTCGGATCACGTGATCCTAGGCGTTCAGGCTGTGGGGAGTCACGTTGCAGAGTTGCACTCCGAATTCGTGTTAGCTCTAGAAATGGGGGCTTTGCTTGAAGACGTGGCCGGTACTGTGCACGCACATCCCACTATGTCCGAGGCGTTCCACGAGAGCGTTCTCAAGACCCTGGGGCACGCCATTCACATCCAATGAGGTTTCGGATGGGCGGAATCGACGTACTTAGGTGCGGGATAGTGGATTATCGAGTAATGGCTGAGTCGATGAAGGATCTTCAAAAAAGGAGGATTGCAGGAGAGATTGGTGATACCTTGATGTTCGTCCAGCATCCAGAGGTGGTGACAATTGGGCCGAAGGCAGTACGTGACAATGTCGTCGTTGATGGATACCCGACTTGCCCAACCGACAGAGGCGGGGGAATTACCTGGCATGGGCCTGGACAACTTATCGTATATCCAATTGTAAAATGGGAGATTGGTGAACAGAGTATCAGAGGGGTAATTGGCAGATTAGAAGACTGGGCGATAGCCGCTCTTGCCGAATGCGGCATTTCTGCTTACAAGAATGAGAAGATGCAGGGGGCTTGGGTGGATGGATTCAAGATTTGCTCAATCGGATTGTCATTCCTCCACTGGGTTAGCCGTCATGGGATGTCAATCAATATAGAAACCCCAGGGAAAAGGGTTCAGGATTTAGAATGCTGCGGCATCCCCGCAGGGACACACACCAGCCTTTCGCACCTAGGGTATGAAAAAGACAAGCAGGGGCTCAGAATAGACTTCAAGAGGATTGAGAAGAGCCTGAGATTGACTTGTGAGGAGCACCTTGGTCGGATTCCGAATGATCCTGTAGATTGGAGTCCGGAGGTGATAGTTTGAACAGGCCTGTCAGAAGTAACTTGGCTCAGCACTGGATGCTCTCCAGAGAAACCTGTTTTCTGAATCATGGCTCCTTCGGGGCAACGCCAATTGCAGTTCTTGAAGAGCAAAGTAGACTCAGGAGTATGATCGAGAATGACCCAGTTAGGTTCTTCGAAAGAGATTACACCCCATTGATTAGTCACTCGATAAAAATACTCTCAGAATTCATGAATGCTGATCCACAGGGGATGGCATTCGTGAAGAATACAACGGAAGGGGTGAACACGGTACTGAGAAGCCTTCCCCTACAGCCGGGTGACGAGATTCTAGTTACGGACCACAGCTACCAGGCATGTTGGAATGCAGTAGACTTCGTTACGCAGAGGTCGGGGGCGAAGACGGTAGTTGTAGAAGTTCCATTCAGAGTCGGCAGCGAGGATGAAATCGTAGACTTGGTTATGGATTCAGTTACTGATCGAACAGTACTAGCCATGATAGATACCGTCACTAGCGCCACGGGCCTCAGGGTGCCATTTGAAA
>CAXEIX010000187.1:0-2535 GCA_963996605.1 uncultured Candidatus Poseidoniales archaeon
AACGTCTCTGCTATCAGGGCCCTGGAAGATGGCAAGATCCATCCTAACCTGTGCCTGAAGAACGGAAATGTGAGTGGCTGTGACGCTAATCTCACGTTCGGACACGGCCTCAACCAGATTGATTTCCATAATGATGCTGTCATTCGCACTCAATTCATTGATAATGAGATATGGCTGACTATTCGCAGCGAAGACTACGCCTCCGCCACTAATTTCCATTACGAGATTGAGTGTCTGATTTCCTCTATTGTGTACCACAATACTCGCCGAATCGCCTTCGCCCTGATGCTGCCAGTCACAGCGAACCTCTCCCGGTAGCAGAAACACATCATCTTGGCTCGCTAGTGACTCTGGCCACTCCCAGTCATCTTCACGTGAAGAACATGTATCAAAAAGGACACTAACTTCCCACAACCATCGCCCATCCTCATTGAGAATTTCGACGTCAGTAGTACCGAAGGACGCTTCGAGATCTTCCAAGAATGACATCGCTGAAAGACCAACCCAGATGGACGAAAATAGCAGCCCCAGACCAGTAACTATGGAGAGCACTAGTGCTACCCGAGGTATGGCCATCTTATTCAGCCCCAAAGGTATGGGGGGATGCTCAACCTCGTCAGGGGTGTCGGATATCCACGACCTCGTCACATGTCCCTAGAATTGTCCGCCTGTCATCAACGTTGGCACTTCAGGACTAGTCTCTGCGCAGTTCATCCTGATTTGTCAATCCAAGCCAGGCAATAACGCCCAACTCCAATGCTAGAGCAGTCATCCCAAGCAATATTTCGTATTGGTCGAAACCCTTGGAAGCGAAAACGAATGAACAGAGGATCGCAGCGATCAAATCCGCAAGTCCCCAAATCCTTAGCGACTTCCTAAGTTGAAGAATCCCGACAATCCATACTGTGGTAGACATCAGAATCAGTAGTAGTGGTATTTCGAAGCCACCCACCATTCCCAACATTATTGCTCCTGAGATAATGAATAAGTGACCATCAATGGCCAGAGTAATTGTCCATTTTTCCAGATTTAGAGGGACGGTAAGTCCACAAGAAACCATGATCATTATTCCTAGAAGCAATACGAGCCAATCAAAATAATCAGATGATGCTAACAACTCATCATTCCAGTTAATTAGCGAAAAACAAGCCAAGACTCCAACAGGTAGGGCAATCCCAAGCCCAGATGGCTGTTTGGTCCTAATACTACGAAACGCCGCACTAGATGCAGCAAGCAATCCCGCCGGCCCGAAAGACATCAGCATTATGCCCAAACTACGCGAGCCAATCCCTACTCCATTCAAGCCACGCTTCCTACCCAGGGCATCTTTCTTTTCATCCACCCAGAAACCAACCAAAACACATAGCATTAGTAATGATTCAAGAATTAACCAAGGAATTGTCCATTCCAACATGCCATGAGCAAAAGGATCCACAGTCATTGGAGCCGGCAGGGCTCCTCCCAGCGCAATTGCTACTAAGCGGGCCAGCAATAGTGGGAGAATGAACCAATCAATTGCAATTGCAATCCTGTCTAGGAGATTCTTCTGGTACAATAGTGATATCATTAGTAGAACAAACACTAGAACAGTCACGACCGCCATGTCTAGCAATTCGTATGGACTGCTCCCAGGGGGGAAGACATGTCCCGAAACTAGGGCCATACAGAGTCCCGATATTGTAGCCGCAATGGGCATCTCCATACCAATGAAATGAGGCAATTCGAGCTCCAGCCCCATTGTTCGATTCCTGATTAGTAAAACTATGATGCAGCAGAAAAACCCCGAAGCAATTAGTATCAGAGAGCCCGATCCCATTGCGGAACTTAGTGTAGTAATGATCAGTACAATCCCTAGGATGACTAGCCCAACGATTGGCATATGGGTAATCTCAGAGGTCAATAGCTCAGAGACGTCCTCGGTTTCAGCAAGCTCCCTCTTCCTCCTCCGTAGCTCTTCCATTTCCGCTACTTTGGGATTGTATGAAGATAAGGAACCGCTCCGTGAAATCGAACCATCAGAAACCATACTGACAATTGAGTCCCTCTTTGAGATGGTTCGCAACTCAGATCTAAGCTCACCTCTCGAAATCAGCCAAACCGAAGTAGCTGCAAATACTGTCCCAGATGAAACTTGGAGGAGGAAATTGTCCGAATTAAACGATAGTACGTTTGTGATGACGATTAGAATCAATGCAGAGGATGCTGGTTTCAGAATGCTCTCCATCTTCTCCGCTCTCGGCAAGAAAATTGCAACCATCACCAAACTGCTCAATAATGCGAAAAACTCGGTTTCTGGTATTGTCCCAAGGCTTGACTTCTCATACAGATCATTGAACCAAACGGGAGTCACCAATTCTAAATTGGAACTTCTTCCAGTAATGAAGACAAGCATTGGAGCGGACATCATCCCCATCCCCAGGGTGAAATTACGATCTTCCCCAAAATTCAGAATCAAAGCAATTGAGATGCACATTAGTACCATCATCGCCTCATCGAGACCATGCCTCCACTGGACGATCAAGAAACTCAGTGCTA
>CAXEIX010000188.1:0-2528 GCA_963996605.1 uncultured Candidatus Poseidoniales archaeon
GTCTGAAGGATCCGGGAATTGCGATCGAGAATGCAAAGGCGAAGTCAGTAGTGGTCGAACCGAATATCAAATCGGTGCTTCACGCCTTAGGTTTGGAATGAGCACCATTATTGCTAACCGGCCAATCCCGTATCATGGATGACAAGTTCACAGAACGCAGGTTTTCTACCAAGGTCGTCTGGTCTGGGACCAATAATCTGGAGGGCTCGGCCGTTACGCCGATTTTTACCACCTCCACCTATCAACTCTCGGATGAGCGATATAGAAAGTGGGCCGAAGGTGCACAACACACCCTGATGTATAGCAGATACTCTAGCGTGAACTCAGAGGCAGTAGCTGCCAAGGTAGCCTCTCTTGAAGGTGCGGAGGATGGCGAGGCATTCGGTAGTGGGATGGCAGCAATATCTTCCACACTACTCTCCCTTCTTTCCAAAGGAGACCATATAGTGACATCAGCCGATATTTATGGAGGGACATATGGCTTGATGACCTCATACTTCCCTAGGTTCGGGATTGATGTCACCATGGCAGATATCAGAGACCCCAGCTCCTTTGAGGCCGCAATTAACGAGAATACTAAGCTGCTCTATGTGGAGACCATCACCAACCCGGTCCTCAAGGTCTGCGATCTTGATGCGATGGCCTCACTCGCCAAGAAGCACGGGCTTATTTCCGTTGTAGACAATACGTTCGCAACCCCATGGGCATGTCGTCCGATTTCAATGGGCTTTGATCTAGTGATTCACTCTGGGACAAAATTCCTGAATGGCCATACAGACCTAACAGCCGGCATCGTCGTGGGCAGAGCGGACTTGATCAAAGGAGTCTTCGACGCCAAAACAAAACTAGGAGGGTCTGCAGACCCACAAATGTGCTACCTATTGGAAAGGGGGATGAGGACACTCCATGCCAGGATGCCAATCCACACCTCTAACTCTTCTGAAATTGCCCGGAGACTAGAGGGCCACTCAGCCATAGTCAGCGTTAACCACCCCTCTCTTCCAAGTTTCGCTGATTACGAGGTCGCTAAGAGAATAGCACCAAAGGGGACCGGAATGCTGTCATTCGCCGTCAAGGGCGGTGATGAGAGTGCAATGCGATTCATCCGTGCACTGGAAATAATCTTCGAGGCAACAAGCCTAGGTGGCATTGAGAGTCTAGTCACCTGCCCCTTCAACACAAGCCATATGTTTGTCCCCGAGGAAGTCAGGCTAGAGGCAGGAATTATTCCGGGATTCGTAAGGATGAGCATCGGGATAGAGGACGTCGAAGACCTTTGGTCCGATATCGATCAGGCTCTGAGGGCAAGTCAACTGTGAATGGGTGATTGGATGGACGCACTCCTGGTCGCGACTCTCGTGTTCATCATCCCTATGTGCTTCAGTCCAGGTCCAAACAATGTACTGTGTGCTGCCCATGGTTCCCAACACGGATTCAAGGGGACACTGACACTAATCTCTGGAATGGCAGTCGGGTGGTCCGTCCTCGGCCTATTCGTAGGAGGCGCTACCGTATTCATAGAGGATAACCAGGAGTTCTTCGAAATACTGACATACATCGGGGCCGCTTACATAGCCTACCTTTCATACAAAATCGCAACATCTGACCCATTGGACGACAGGTCACAGGAGAACGAGCGTCTCGGTTTCTCTACGGGTGTCGCGATTCAGTTCGTGAACGGCAAGGCATGGATCCACTTCCTCGTCCTGATGACCACATTCGGATCCGTATTCGGGACTGGTTTCGCCGGAAAGGCACTCCTCGTCCTCCTCAACGTGATGTTCGGACTTCCCGCTGTAATGTCGTGGGCAGCATTTGGAACTGCTCTTAGAAGGACATTCTCGACTCCAAGTTCGGCCATTGCGCTCAACAGGGTAATGGGTGCATCGCTGTTTGCAGTGGCGGTTTGGATAGTCATCCAGTAATGGTGCAGAGGGCAGGATTCGAACCTGCGAAGCACTACGCACTGGGACCTCATCCCAGCCCCTTTGACCGCTCGGGTACCTCTGCTCGTGAGTCAGCGGGCTTACGACAGCCTATTTCAGAGGTATCCTAACTTCCACATTGCCAGGCATCCGATAGGGAGTAACGGCAAGCAGACTGCAAAGGCCCTTCGGAAGGCCCTCCACACCCCGTCTTCGTGGCCTTCAGGGATATTATCAGCGACCACTACAACCAACTCCTCGATTAGATCTGCACCAGGGGAACCGCTATTGGCCATCCTAATCACTCAGAACCTTATCCCGACCTTGGCAGCCATCGGAGGCATCTGACCTGTCTTCGCATAGTAAAACAGTGACGCCCTGCTAACCGCTTCAACAGTCGAGAAGAAGAGAACTGTGAATAGCAGACCCACGGCTAGGATAATCAGTCCAAGGATTAGACCAACATCACCCGCCATCATTAGAGGGGTGGACACTCCAAAGAGAAGTAATATGCAGAGAATCATCAGTAGCCCGGTTGATACATGAGACGCCACAGATCGGAAGAGCGGTTCAGCAGGAATGCCGAGACCGATCTCGTATGCC
>CAXEIX010000189.1:0-2528 GCA_963996605.1 uncultured Candidatus Poseidoniales archaeon
AGACAAGGGCAAGAGAGTAATTGTCGGGATCCGAGACACCCCTGTCACCGACTCCGACCCATATCCAGCCCATCTCCGCAAGCGCATGGTCGAGCACAGGTATTCAGATGATGATGTCGAGGCTTGGATAATGCCGGACATAGAGGCAGTTTCCTATGGTCGCAAGGTCGGCTACGAGGTGAGGGAGGCAAAAGACATCCCAGCCGAGGTTTTCGCTGTTTCCGCCACAGGGGTCCGAGGAGGTAATCGGGCAAACGTCTCTGGGCGAGTAATGGAGTTCATGATAGCCGAAGGAATCTGGGACGGAGAGTGACTTGCTCTCAGATTCCACCAAGGGATTTGCACTCATAGCTTGCTCAATCGTCCTCCTTTCATTTTCCTTGGAATTGATGCAAAATCACGATGACGCGGAGAGTGAGTATGAGAGGGAGTGTGACCTCCAGTATCGTGCATTGAACGGCAATGTGAGTACCCCCAATTGGGGGCTTTGTAGCGAATTGGATGAGACTCGATCTAGGAAGGCGACCTCGTTCATGGTATCATTGGGGGCGTTCGTACTTTCCGGCCTAATTGGAACGGTCATGCTACTACCAGGTGACGAGAATCAGAGATAATTGCACTAGCGACGCCTTCATTGCACCCCCTGCGTCCCGTGGCCCATGACTGAGCCTGACAGGGCAGAGCTTCAGCGCTTGGCCCAACTGGTTGAGGTGAACAGAGAGCGTCTCCAGGCTCTAGAGCAGCAGATCCGCAATCTAGAGGGAATCAAAATCGAACAGGAGCACGCTATGGAGGCACTGCAATCAATCTCAGATGATGGAGCAAAGGGAGCCATGGTACCATTAGGAGCCGGGGTCCAAATTGTGGCTGACATACCCGCTGATGCAGGTGCAGTGGTGGACATAGGAAGCAGGGTACAGGCAGAGAAGACCAGGCCGGAGGCCCTCGAGATCCTCAGAAACAGGAATGTCGAGTTGAATGGGATCATAGACTCGGTTTCCAACGAACACGACGAGCTCGAGAATCAAGTGGTAGCTCTAGCGAATAGGTTCAATGAGATAGCAAATGGGATCCAGGAACCAGCGATGGAAGTCCAGAATGAGGCCGAACAAACCCAGGTGAGCCAACCAATGCGAAGGCCGAGAAGAAAGAGGGGAACCGAACTAACCCTAGATGACTGAGGACTTTCCATGGGGCTCTTCGATCGCTTCCGAAAGAAGGTCAAGCAGGCCGATGAAGATACTAGTTTCATGACGGAAGAGGGCTCTGAATTGGCAGAGAAAGCGATAGCCGAGCGAGAGGCCGCGCTCAGAAGCATGAGTGAAGAGGACAAAGCCCCCGAGGAGGAAATCGAAAATGATAGCGAATGGGACGATTTCGAAGACGACATCGCAGACCCATTCGCTACCCCTACCAACTCCAAGGAGAGGAAGAGGGTCGCACGAGAGCAAGCCACTAAGTCGTCCCAGGAACCTCTGAAGAGGCCGAAAACCAATCCAATGGACTCAACCACAGGAAGAAGACTAGCAGAGTCCGATTTGTCCTTCGAAATCGACCTATCCGAATTTCAAACTAACATTGGCGGGATGGTCATCAGTGGGGGACCCGTTCTGGATGAGATACTCGAGGAGCTAAAGGACGAACTACTGTCATCGGATATGGGTCATGATGCTGCATCCGAACTCATCATGAATCTAAGGGCCCACCTAATCGGCTCCAGAGTGAGCAGGAAGGCCCCACTCAGCGAGGTTGTCGAGAGGGGTCTGAGGGGCTCCCTCCTGTCCCTGCTCAAAGCCGGATACTGGGACTTCGATAGAACGATCAGGAGATTTGTTTCCGATGCAGCCCCTGTGGTCATAATGATGGTCGGAGTCAACGGAACCGGAAAAACAACCACCTCTGCGAAGATCGCCAAGAGGCTGGACGATCAAGGATACGGTGTGGTGCTAGCCGCTGCGGACACATTCAGAGCAGGAGCAATAGACCAACTAGCGGCTCACGCAGACCGACTGGGAATCAGGTGCATAAAGAGTCAGAGAGGAGGAGATTCAGCAGCCGTCGCAAGGGATGCCATCGAGAGCGCAAAGGCCAGGGGCGACGAGGTAGTGATCATCGATACCTCAGGTCGGATGCAGAACAAGTCCAACCTGATGGATGAACTCCAGAAGGTGCACAGGGTAACTAAACCACATCTGGTAATCTTCGTCGCAGACGCACTCGCCGGCAACGATGCAGTCACTCAAGCAATTGAGTTCCAGAGGAGGCTGACCTTCGATGGCGCTGCTCTTTGCAAACTCGATACGGATGCCAGAGGCGGCGCAGCCCTGTCGATATCGCATGCCACCGGTCGACCGATCATACTCGCCGGAACCGGACAGGGCTACGATGATTTGGAACCGTTCAATCCTAACTGGTTAGTAGACCAACTACTTTCATGATTAACGACCAGCCCCTTCTTGACCCCCACCTATGTGGGACCACCAGATGACTTCGGAAGACAAGCCGACCGCCCTCATAGTCCATGAGAA
>CAXEIX010000190.1:0-2527 GCA_963996605.1 uncultured Candidatus Poseidoniales archaeon
TTCCACGGGCTTCCATGGACGACAATGCCATTTACAAAATACCAGAGATTGAGTTTACGACCGCATTCCTGCTGAAGTTAGCTCAGCTGGGTTTTATGTCCACGTTTGTTTACTGGACCATTTTTCCAGAAGATGTTGCTGAGGCAGAGGCGGCTGATTACTTGATAGGGGCATTACTGGCTGCGGGGGCGTTGTCACTATTCCTGTCAGTCCCCAATGCAAGAAAGGCAGTTACTTTCGGGCTACCCGTAATTGTGGGCATCCTGATGGTCGCAACTGGGCAAACCGAGGATGCGATATGGGCCCTTTTCATGATCATAATGATCGGAGCTCCAGCTTACCTCCCAGATATGGCAATGGGGGATCCATCTCTGGGTCTGGATGATGAGACCAGGATTAATCGAATGGGGGCGTTATACATCGCCTTCGCCTTATTCTTCATATTCATGATGATGGGAATAACGGAGATAGCTTTGGATGGGGAGTTCACAGAAGGGGAAGGGGATGAAGAGCAGTTATACACGGTGGAATCGACTGAGCAAACGCTCGCACAAGTCTCCCTTGCTATGGCCGTAATTGGGATAGTCGGCTTCATCCTAACCGCCATGGCCGGGATGGAGTTGGGGCCGACTCGCCCGTGGCACTTCGGAGTTCTTCTAGGGGGTTGCATGGTAATTTGCTCATATGTATTTGAGGTAACAATGACTGGGGGGATTACCGAAAATCCAGTGGAGATGCTATGGGCACTATCAATAGCCGGAATATTCACTCTAGTACCATGCCTGGCGTACGAGAGTTCCCACTCATAGTCGAGACAGGAACTCCGTTAGGTTGGGCAGATCGTCCCCCCTTGATGGGGCAAAGAGGGATTTCCATGCATGTAGGTGCTGCGCTGCCAGCATCATTACTGCGAAATCATCTGCTGATGCTCCCTTTGCATAGGAAACTGAGACTTGCATTTTACCCTCTAGTTCTGCTGAATTCCCCCCAGCGGGAGCGGCGTCTAGATCGACTGCTATGTCTGCTTGACCGGTTTCCAAGATTCTGCCATCCCAGGGCCCACTAGCCAGAGGCCTGCGACCAGTTTCCGGGATGAGAGAACCGCCTTCTGATGACCATGCCGATGCAATCGATCTAGCGGCAGACCCGCCTCCTCTGATTCGGAGAGTAGCGATGGACGGGTCCACGCCAATGTGCCTACAGGCGGAAACGAACCCCAAGCCGTCCGTGTTTGCTCCGGACCAACATCCTCCTGACCTCATGAGTTGGTTAACTGCACCCACGCCCCCAGGGCTCTTGACGCCCAGTCCGGATGGAGCCGAGTGCTTCAGAGGAGAGGTGCATGAGACCCATATGTCATCTTTGATCCGGGACGTCTTTTCCACGAAATCTTCTATGCTACTGGACTCGATGCGTATCTCGTGCGCCTCTATTCCAAGGTATTCTCCGACAATCGAGAACATCCTAGGCGTGGGGGAATGGGAAATTGGATTTCCTGCAATGCCCCAGCATCCAGGACCAACCATGGTCCTCGCAACCAATGATTGGAGATGAAGGTTTCAAGAGCGTCGCTTCGTCGAGAGTACTGGAGGATGAGGCAATGCGTCGCGTCAAGAGGCTGGATGAGGGCCTGAGGCTGAGGGTTGAGAGCGAGGACGACCTTTGGGTTCTATCGCAGGTTTGTGGTACTGGCTGCTTGGTGGGCATGCTGTCGCATCGGAGGGACTCGACCACAGGGACGAAGGAGGACGGGAGGGCGAAGAGCGCCGAGAGGAAACCAATGTGGATTGTCCTAGAGTGCTCCGAAACCGCGTTCCAGCCATTCACGGACAACCTCAGGGTGCATGGCATCATCAAGGAAGCTAAGATCGACATCGGGAGCCACCATACCCATGTCATCTCTTCTGGGGACGACATAGAGTTGACTCGTGAGGGTGGCCTTTCAAAGTCCGACTCGTCCCTGATCAAAGAGGCTATCTCGTCTGGAAGCAGGGCTCGTTCCGGGCTGATAGTTGTGGAGAACGACGAGGTACTGATCTTCGAAGTCGCGACTCATGGCATTAGGGACGTATCACAGTTCAACATGAGAGGAGGGGGCAAGAGGACAGGGGACTCGTCTTCAGTTAGCAAGGAGTTCTTCGAGAAAGTCTCCAAGGAGACGAGGATGGTCTTCCCGGATGAGATGCCCTTGATCATCTGCGGACCGGGAATGGCTAGAGAAGGATTCGAGAAACTGTTGAGGGGACTTGGGGCTGGAAACAGTATCGTCAATGCCCCGACCTCAATCGGCGGTAGAGCTGCAGCGAACGAGGTTCTAGCTGATGGATTGGCCGACTCGCTATTGGGAGAGCATGCGATAGTAGAGCAAGTTCGAGCAATAGAGGAGGGGCTGAAGAGGGTCTCGATGGATGGTGCTGTCGCCTATGGAATAGGGGTGGTGTCGGATGCCGCATCACAGGGAGCCGTAGAGACACTGGTCATCGTGGCCGGTCTTCTTCGGAGTGAAGATAGACAATCTGACTGGGAG
>CAXEIX010000191.1:0-2516 GCA_963996605.1 uncultured Candidatus Poseidoniales archaeon
GGAGTACATGACCAAGGGTGAATCAGTCCAAGTCAATGTAACATTCCGTCAAGTCGGAGTCGACCCTTCACCGGTTACTGCAGACGCCAAACTGGAGATTTGGCATCCAATTGGTACAATTATTCAGGAATGGACATTCAACATCACATTGGCAGCCGGCCAGTCTGTTAGGATGCCGTTCATTTGGACTCCCTCTATAGCCCACAGCACACTCAGTGATGATGGGTGGCTAACCGGGGGAGTCACGATAAGGGGCATCGTCGATGCAGGAATCGGAATTGATGGTGACGACTCGAATGACATCCTAGACCGAGATGTCCCTATAGCGTTCTGGTACGACCCAATGGAGAATGGTTTCTGCAACGACGAGGCCGACGAAGGAAAGTACTGTACCAACAACGCAGTTCCCTTCGGAGAACCGACATGGTTTGCTGCAGGATACACCGATGGATACCAACCAGACACGAACAACTTCCCCACGGGAACATGGAGGATGGAGAATCTCTCCAGCGCCACTGGAGATTGGCATTGGAAGGTTTCAGGGGACAATGACAATTATGCTTCCAATCGTTACGATAGACTCAGGTGGGCATGGCAACGCTACAACTCCAATGACGGCTGCTCTGACCAGGTATTCGATGATAGCCATGGTCTTGGCTATGGCGAGCATGATCCGATAGTCTCCTCCATTCATGGAGCAAACCTCTGCCTGGTCAAGGTGAATAGCCCCCTCCTGTACTCGATTCAGATTGCAACAGATGCCTGGGGGGTAATGGGTGCTGGCGATACCATCATGCTAGAGACTGACTCCGGTGCAGGAGGCGGAGTTGAGTACCTGAACTACTCTGCACGCAACCTCTCCTCCTCAGAGGGGGACTGGTCTAGACTAGTTTGGAATGCAACGGGAATGCATCAGAACGAGGGCTTCACGGTTTCCTTCCTGTTCCGCTCCAACTCATCCTTTGCCGATGAGGGAGTACACATCGACTCATTCATTATCTTCGCAATAGAAAGAGGTGATGAGTACACATTGGATGCCCAATGCAACTTCCCTGACAACTTCGGTGGATCCACAGTATACGACCCAGATTCTGAGGGGGGAAATACGATACTAGTCGAAGCTGCAGATCCAGACCCGCCCTCACTACACTGCCGAATCTTCAACAAGGGCTACATCGACACCACCCTCAGATTCTTTACAGAGGTATCAAACAGCTCTTGGATGTCCCAATTCCCCCTAAGGATCGACTCGAACAACTTCAATGACCACGATAATGAGGTCAAGACAAATACCATCAAGGCTAGAACATATACCAATGCATGGTTCAACCTGACGATACCTGATGGGGCTCCAGTACAGAACTTGTTCTGGTACACATGGATAAATGACGGAATCATGGGCTTCCAAGATACGAAGTACTACGTAGAACTTCCAGTTAGTGTCGAGTCTACCTACAGGATGACTCTGAAGCAGGAGACTCTCGCCAATCCCGCAGCAACGATATTGCCTGGAGGCAAGGCAAACATCACGATGGACTTGAAGAATACGGGAAACCAGTACTCTTCATGGAGCCTCGGCGGAGTTTTCTCAGACTCACAACTTTCGACTGACAACCTGAAGTGGTACGAGGTTGGCGGGAGTGAGATTTCAATGATCAATATGACTCCAGTTGAAGAGACCTCACTGAATGTGGAGGTCACTATTCCAGAGGGGATGGAACCTGGGACATACGAGTTGACAGTTCTCGCAAATCCTCGTCTCCCCAATACCTATCAAGCAGCATCGAAGATATATATCGAGGTCCCGGTGTACCATGACTTGGCTATCGCGCCGGTGAAGAATGCGATGCTCGCTTCCGCTGACGGCCAGATGCGAACAGTCCAGGTCTTCCTGTTCAACTATGGAAACACGGAGGATACCTTCGACATCAGGGTGGATACGGACAACTGGAGGCTTGAAGCAGACATGAGCTCGGATGAAGCCACCTTGGAGGCCAATGGGGGGCAGATTACACTCTCCCTCATCCTTCCGATGCCTGAAGGTGTTGATAACGGAACTTACAGAGTCTCTATTATCGGAACGAGTCAGATGAATCCTGGCTACCAGTCGGTTTCCAACTTTTATCTCACTGTTCCGAAGACATACTTGGTGGAGGTCGAGGACAGGGATCTCTCCCAAGAGGTATTCGCAGCCGGAACAGATCCTAGGACACTCAAGTGGAAGATCTCCAACACGGGAAATGAGGACGACTCATACGAAATAGAACTGGATTTCCCATCTGACGTTTCCGCCTTTGTGGCTGGGTTATCTAACGGCAGGACCCCTTACATTGCACCTGGGGAGGATTACAACTTGAGTGTAAGCTACTCCTTTGCTGCAGGGGTCGAGGGGCCAAGGATAATCAAACTCAAGGCCACTAGTATTGAATCTGGAAACAGTGCTGAGGGAGAGGCAAGGTTCGAGGTTGGGACCGTAGGATTCCTCTTGGTCCTCCCCCCTTCTTCCCTGTCTAATG
>CAXEIX010000192.1:0-2511 GCA_963996605.1 uncultured Candidatus Poseidoniales archaeon
AACGACACTCAGGGAGCTGTCGGGGAACTGCGAGGAGGGCCTACTGGTCCGAATCAGCAGCCAAGTGCAATCCAGGGACATAATATGCCCGGAGGGAGGCCAGTTCTCGATCAACATTTCAGTCCCAGGAGTAGCGGGGCAGCACACCATCGAGGGATTCTCCATGGACCAAGCGAAGAATACCAATTCTTACCAAATCGAAGTACTAAAGCAGGACTGGATCGAATGGGCCGTCGATGATGCCCAGTCCTCGGGCACAATGCTCTGGGTCTTCTCAGCAGGGACATTTTCCCTGCTATCCGCTATCGTGGCCTTGACCCTAAGGATCTCGAGCAGAAGGGCCAAGGGTTCGGAATAGCCCAACCCAAACCTCATGTCTCCCACACGGCCGGAATAAACCATGGCAATACGGATAGTCGGAGTAGTCGGCTCAGGGCAGATGGGCAATGGAATCGCACAGGTCGCTGCTTGTTGCGGAATGGAAGTGACAATGGTGGACATCAAGCAGGAGTTCCTTGACAGGGGGACATCGGCGATATCGCACTCCCTCGACAAGCTAGTCTCTAAGGAACGATTGAGCCAGCAAGAAGCAGACTCGGCACTATCCAGGATATCTTCATCCACTGCATTAGAGGCGCTGTCAGAATGCGATCTAGTCGTGGAGGCTATCCCAGAGATTCCCGAATTGAAGTACTCTACCTTCAGCAAACTCGATTCGATATGCAAGCCCCAGGCGATACTGGCCAGCAACACCTCTAGCATTTCGATAAATGAAATAGCCAGACACACAAATAGGCCTGACAGGGTGATTGGGATGCACTTCATGAACCCAGTGCCGATAATGAAACTGGTCGAGATAATCAACGGCAGCGAAACCTCGGAAGCAGTGACCTCTGAAGTCGTCTCTGCATCGGAAGAGATGGGTAAGATACCCCTGTGGTGCCAAGACTCCCCGGGGTTCGTGAGCAACAGGATTCTGATGCCGATGATCAACGAAGCCATCCTTACCCTCCAGGAGGGCGTCGCAGAACCGGAAGCGATCGATGGAATCATGAAACTGGGGATGAACCACCCCATAGGGCCCCTCGCACTAGCCGACTTGATCGGACTGGACACTGTTCTGCACATCATGCACGTCTTGCAAGAGGGATTGGCAAGCGACAAGTACTCGCCTGCGAAACTGCTAGTCGAGATGGTCGAAGCGGGTAAACTAGGCAGAAAGTCAGGCTCCGGTTTTTACCAGTACTAAACGGCCCACTCGCGTGCGGTGTGTTTTTTGCACCATTTTTCACCAACCTTCAATACATCCGAGCCCACGGCAGAGTCATGGGTAGGGCTGCGATAAGGGCCAGGCTAGTAGTGGCCATAATGCTGCTGAGCGTACTCTCGACACAAGTTCTAGCGGATGACGATGCCGGCTCCGGCGGTGATGCGGGGGATTCAACCAGCAACGCAACGCCACTCGGTTCCTACAATGGGACATACTACGGAAACCTCAGCAGCGGAGATGAGGACTGGTACTCCATCCAGATGCCAAACGGCACCGGAATAGCCGCAAGCCTGAGCTTCTCGAACAGCGCTGGCATAGACTTCGACCTGTACCTGTACGACTCCAGCAATTACTCGATAGACTACTCCTGGTACTCCGACCCAGTCGAGAACGTCACATCCAACGGGTCAAGCGTCGGAGGCACAACCGTGACCCTCTGGGTCGACGCCTTCACCGGAAGCGGCAGCTACACTCTTGAAATCTGGATCTTCCTGGAGAATCAGGGACCACCCCAGAACGACGCGGGGACCGGTTCCGACTCGGGAGACTCGCCATCCACCGCCACTATGATCAGCAGCTCCAACCAAACCCTAGATGGTTGGATCTCGGATGCATGGGACTCCCAGGACTGGTACAACATCTCCATACCGGCAGACTCCGGAATTTCCGTTACTATGAGCTTCCCGAACGGGACATCATCCAACACCCAGTTGGCACTAATCGACTCAACGGGGAACTACTACGTCAACTACCCGAACAGCCCAGACACCTCTTCCCCGTACGAGGTGAACAGCAGCGCTGCAAACGTTGCCGGGGACAGCGTCTTCATCCGAGTATACACAACTGCAGACGAAGGGAACTACAGCCTTTCAATCGCACTATTCTCCACATCGGGGCAGCCCGGATCCATCCAGGACGATGCCGGCTCCGGGGAGGATGCCGGAGACACCCTAGGCACCGCTCTAGCAGTCAACCTGACAGGGAACTCGACCACCTTCCAAGGATGGGTCGATGATAACTGGGACGATAACGACTACTTCGCGGTCGACGTACCCGCGAACTGGACATCATGGGCGTCCGTTTCATGGAACAACTCCTCCGCGGACCTTGATCTGTACATGTACTCGGCATCGGGCAGCACGCTGGACTATTCCGCAACAACCACCAGCAACCCGGAGGAAGTCTCCGGGAACTCGTCATCAATCGGCGGGACCACGATATACTATCGGCTAACTGCCTAC
>CAXEIX010000193.1:0-2507 GCA_963996605.1 uncultured Candidatus Poseidoniales archaeon
TCAGGGTTCCGCGAGAGGTACCGGTTGAAGCCTGTACGAGCCATCCTTTGCAGGATGAAGACATAAATGTTGTTGAGTCGAAAGAGTATGCCGGCGGAACAATTTTGTCTCGGGTTCGTGTGAAAATCACATGGTAGAAGCGAGATTCCGAATTGAAGGTGTCGGGGAGTGGGAGGTATCGACTACTAATACCGTATACCCTCCCAAAGAGGACACAAAGATGCTTTGTCGTGTTGTTTCTAAGCTCACCAAAGGCACTAGTGCCAATGCAGTTGAGATAGGTTGTGGTTCTGGATTAGTTTCCATGGTACTCAAAACCCTGGGCTGGGAAGTGACTGCATACGACGTTAATCCATATGCTGTAGCATGCACTAGAGGCAACATGGATGCCAACGGCCTTTCTGGAAAGGACGGTATTTACGAAGCCGAGTTTGGAGAGGATTTCCCAATCCCAGAAGAAGCTGATTTGATCATTTGGAATCTTCCATATTTAGAAGAAGACGTGAACAATTCGGGCATTCTAGAGATGATAGAAGACGTGGCTCTGACTGACTTGCCACACGGTGGATGGGGCAGAATACTGCTAGATAACTTGGAGGGGACTAGTATCAAATTGGCAGAAAATGTAATGGTAATCTTGGTCATGAGGACTGAGCCAGAAGGGAGCAGCAAAGTCCTGGACTGGGAGGAGAGAGGCTGGTCCTGGCGCTCACTAGGCATGGAAAGATATGGTTCGGAGAAGGTAGAAACTATCGGTTTCTGGCGTACCGGTTCGGGAGCGAAGGCGACAATTTTGGATTCATGCAAATCAACCATGGACGAGGCAAAGAGTCTCCCTAGTAACGGCTGGCAGAGAGTCCTTGCAAGGACTCAGACCAATGGGAGAGGGAGGAGGAAATCAGACTGGATTTCCAAAGATGGGGGGTTGTTTGCAACATGGAGTCTGGATGCTGAGTTATTGGAAAATATATCACCTGGACTTATTCAAACTAGTATCGGCGCAATTGTTTCGAAGGTTTTGGATGCGGATATGAAATGGCCGAATGACATCGTAGATGAAAATGGAGTAAAGGTTGCTGGCGTTCTTGTTGAGTCATCCAACAATGATCCTATCAGAGTAGGCGTCGGAGCAAATAGTATTAGTTTTGTAGAGGGTGAAGTTTCGGGTACGGGGTGGGAAGAGACTCTAGGAGAGATTGATTATTCGGATGTTTTTCTAAGGATCGACAGGGATGTAGCATCAATCTTTGAGAAAAAGAAAATGATAGCATCTCCTGGGATTGATTTTCTGTCTCAATTCTCATGGAAGGCACTTTCCAAACTGCTCTCAAAAGGGGCTATGGTAGTTCATGAAGGAATTTTGTATAGACCCGTTGGTCTGAAAAAATCAGGTGAATTGGAACTGGTGGGAGTAGATGAAAGGACTGTTTTTCGGGACTTAGACGGTGTCGGATGGGTCATTCCGCAGAGTTGATTCTAGACGCTTCCTGACCAACCTTATCTTGCCGGAACTGGTAATAGTTGCCATGTCCCTTGAGTTGTTGATTTGGGCGATGGTTTGTTTGAATTGTTTTAGAGGAATTTTCAGGATTGCAAAGCTATCTTTTTCCGACTTATGGATATCGAACAACCCCCATTCGGAACACTCCAAATGGGTTTTTAGTGATTTTTCTAACTCCTCCCTAGTTGGGGTATTGTCGATCCTGAAACCAATCCATCGGTGTTTCCCCCTTGCGGCCTTTTTCGGCTTCGGCATGCTACTCCGAAGGGGTTTACCTTAACCAATGGTGGGTTTACGAGTGGCCATGAGGGCGTTGGAAGATAGTGGCACTTCAGAATCCGAGAATTTACTCAGAGTTTTTGTTAATCCATCCACTTTACCCCACTTGCTTTTATTGGCAGTATTTTCTGGATTCCTGTTTGTTGCAATGAAAGTTGACTTATTTGGTTCCGAAGTTCAGGGTGGCATCATTTTTCTCTCCCTGTCCACATCTTACTTCTTTGCTGCATTGATTTCACCAAGCAGGATAGGAGAGTGGGTTTTCAAATTCCGACACGACAATGACGGGATACTAAACAGGGGTTACTGGTTTGGGGGGTTTTCCCGGCTTCTACCTATTTTTGTAATTGCGGGGACGGTGTGGCTAATCTCAAACTTAGCATTGGGTAACGAACAACTGGGCAAGGCTAGGATATTTCTGGCGTTATTATTTATCGCAATGTCTGTCTTCCAGGGCTTATCGTTATCCTATGGATGGGTTGTTTATGGAAGGAAAGTTCAGCGGATCACTAGGAAGAGTAGGAGCGGGGGGGTGTCCTCATTAGCTAGATCGTTAGTTGCTGTGATTATTTTCTCCCCGTTGGTCTGGTGGTTTGGATTCGGTGCGTCTAACCCCAGAAATGCCGATTTTTCAGAGAATGCTTACTGGATGACGTTCCTCTTTATTGTGGGTTTTTTGGCAGTCTTTTTGGACCGCTACACTAAGAGTGTTAGAAGTAAGGGAGTG
>CAXEIX010000194.1:0-2497 GCA_963996605.1 uncultured Candidatus Poseidoniales archaeon
TCCTAGATACTCCGGATACATGTGCCTGCCTCTCGATAAGATGCCCGGCCTCCTTCATTCCGGAAATTGCTCGAGGAACATTGGAGCGGGCGATTGACACGGCATTAGCAATTCCCATTTGGGATAACGCAAATGGGACCTCGACCTTTTCACTGTGGTCTACGTAGTCACTAAGATGAAGGAAAATCCTCTCTTGGACTCCAGGTCGTGATGAAGCACTCGATGCCATGTACCCAACACAATCTCACTCAATATACAAATGTTAGTAAAACTTGGAACGTTAATTATCCTTGGAAATCCGGATCTGGGACCCATTCCTCAGAAGATGCATCCCATAGCCAACCCGGATGGTTGTCATACCTCTCTAGTTTGCTCTCTCCTTCCCCGTCACCGTAGTCCATGGGAATTTGTACCGGGGTTTTGTACTCGCTATCTTCTTCCTCGATCTCAATTCCTATGAAGCCGGTGAAGTAAGCAAGCGCAGCCAGGGCAAGGATAGCGGCAATAGAAGCCCCTACAATCGCAGCCCAATTAGTTGAGGAGGGGGTTGGCTCCCCCTTGCTAATTGCTCCAACTTCTGTGTTTTGTCCTGCATAGGTGAATTCTGGAATCGATGAGTCCCCCTTTATTCTAGAGGCAGGAATTCCCAACTCCCATGAACCATCTTCAGATACGATTGTGTTATTGACGGGGTTTCCGCCTATCAAAACGGATACTTGCTTTCCAGGAAGTCCAATGCCGGAATATATTGCCATTTGTTCTTCTCCTACCCAAGACTGATCTGGCTCCTGAATCGTGAATTGAAGAGGGATGATTCTGAAGGTGACGGGGTCTGAGTTGACTCGTGAGTCCCATGCATCAGTAGCAATGAAAATCACATTGTTCAGAGTCCAGGACTCCATGTCATCGTCGAAAAACAACATGTCTGCAGGGTCGTAACGAGCAATCCCATCTGTTCCGACGCCTACGACAAGAGGGTGTCTGTCGTCTGAGTCGATTGATGTGTCATTGTAAACGGAGATGAATTGGATATCGTTATCTGCGTCTGAGAAATATTCCTTCAGGTCTATCTCTGCTGTGGTGCACTTGTCAACAGAGTTGGATTCGGAGTCACAATAAAGTGTGATTTCACTTTGCCAACCAGATGAGTCAAATTCGGGCTGATTATTGCCTGCATTGGGCGGATTATCTGCAACGATCGATACTTCGGACCAACTACTGTAGTCAATCCCGTCATATGATCGGAATCGTAGCAGATATTCTGCGTCATGACGAAGTTGCGTGGTATCCCAATCTATCTCCCAGATTCCATCTTCGGAAAATTCACTGGTACTAGTTTCGAAAACTGAGACATAATCATTTGAAACGTCCTTTACTTCCAAATCTACCCTCGTAACCCCTCCGTCGAAGTCCCTAGCCACTCCAGATAGCATAGTGTCCAAGGAAGAGGATATCCTTGTTCCTGAGACAGGTTGATTGACACTGATTGTAGGTTGACTATTCCTATTATCTATTGTGAGTGTTAGTATTACTGGCTGGCACTCGTCCACATCCCCATTGCAGAAGTCTGAATCTGAAGCCCAGATTGTGAACGTGTATGTCGTCAGTTCCCTGGGTCGGGTACTGAAGTCCCATACCCAATCCCAAGTCCCATCCGCATTGGTTTCAACGGGGCTGGTAACTTGGTAGTTTGGCCCAGAAATCTGCATGTATACTAGGCCGATGTCAGTGTTGCAATTATCTGGACAGCCATATGGGTCCTGTGAATAGCCATCGAAAACCACAGACCCCTCATCGTGGGATGAGAATGAGCTCGGAGTAGTTACGAATATACTAGGGGCTTGAGTATTGAGTTTGATTGATCGCGAAACTACGGGGCTGTAGTCAATCCCATCAAATGCCCTGAATTCGAATGTGTAATCGCCCTCGCCTGCAAGTCCTGTCATATCGAAATTGTAGTACCAAGAACTGAAGGGCCTGTTGAATCGTGTGACCTCTCCCTCATCTGCACCGCTTGTATCAATTGCATATTCGGCTTCCTCCCAAGAGCCGGTGAATGGATTTCTAACCTGTACGGCATGAACATACCCCCCTTGGTCCCATTGGGCCCTCTCATCGTTTAGGTAACTGTTCGCCAACGTACCATCGTGAGCACTTCCAGTGATATTGACGACTCTTCTGAATGAGTGCCCGTCATTCTCGATAACTTTCACAGTTGGAGCTTCGTTCTCGAGATGTGCTGTCTCCTCCAGAGAGTTCTCCTCAAGAGTGAATTGTCCCGAGTAGTATCCATATCCAAATCTGTACGCAGTATATCTGTAAAGTGACATTTCCCTAGTTCCTGCGGAATAATCGCAACTGGAATCTGCGGTATCTATGGCGAGATCGCCATCGTTGTCTATGCCGTCCGAACAAGAGTCCTCGTACTCATCATCTGCAAATCCATCTGGGTTATCCCCCCCTCCTAGTCCCCTGAAGTCGAGGTGAAAGTTAGATG
>CAXEIX010000195.1:0-2491 GCA_963996605.1 uncultured Candidatus Poseidoniales archaeon
GCCACAGAATGGTTGCGGGAACTTGCTGAGAAGAGGGGACAGTGGGAAGATAGAGTGGACGAATTCCTAGCGCCAGATGCACTCTAGCCTATGTCGAAAATCGGAATCTCTGGCCCCGTCTCCAGAAGCTCTTTCTCGCAATCTTCCAATTGCCTTGATATCGCATCAGGATGGATAATCTGGCTCCTTCCCCTTGGATCTAGCAACTCTAAGCTGATCCCTCCCTTGCCATCCTTAACAATTTGCAATCTTTCCAAGATTTTCTCTGCAGTTTCTCTAACCTCGCCCTCTTCGCCCCTGATCACCGTCTCGATTGCATTTTCAAACCGATTAATCACGCCCTCTATGTTTGTCACATATCCACTAGATGAGCCCCCAGGTGAAACTTCCAAGTCTAACTCCGGAATCCTGATGGTGCAGGATGAAGATCTCACAACTCTAGCCATCGTCTTGCCGCTTTCATCGACAAATAGTGAAGAAAATCCTGGCTTTTCCCCATCCGAAGGGATGAAATCTGTATGCTTCCAACCGCAAGAGGCGCACAATACTGTGATTTGGGTATGTTCACCGAAGTATGGAATTTCTGAATTCATCGCAAGCATCGACAAAGAGCTACTATCCGCACATTGGGGGCATGGCGCGTCTACCTTGCTCTGCATGTGCTCAATTCACCCTCGCACTTTCGAAAGTTGGAGGAAGTAGCAGGAGTCTTGAGTTGCCCAGGCGTACCAACTGCCCGCGTATGTCCCCTTCAACAAATTCCTGGATTCTTGCTACTGCCAATTGCAATTCCATGTCCCTAGACATCAAACCGGCCATTTCAACAATCACAATATCCCCATCTGATATCCAATCCATTAGTTGGGCTATTCCTGTGACGTCCTCTAGCAATGCTCTGTGGACTATCACATCGCCCTGCTTCCTCGGGACTGGAGCATGGGGGAATTTCATACCTAGATCGTGATATGGCTCACCGGGACCTATGGGTCCGGTATTTTGATCGGAAATACTGGGCATTTCAACCCATTTGGGACCACCGTCTTCAGAACGCACATATTTTGCACATTCATTTGACGCTTCATACCTTCTGCTCTGGGAGAATATTTCTGCACATTGTAATAGAATTCTTGCTGTTCCACCTCCCGTCGCATTGATAAGGGGTCGATTTTAGTCAATATCACTGGCAACTCCGCCGGTGATTATTATGGACGCGACATCTACCGCAATCAAGACTGGCACCAGCACTGTAGGCATTACTTACGATGGAGGGGTGGTTGTTGGTGCGGATCATAGGGCAACTATGGGGCACTTCATCGCAAATAAGTCCGTTCAGAAACTATTCAGGATTTCAGATAACATAGCACTTACCACGGCTGGCCTAGTTGGCCATGCTCAGTCTCTTTCCAGAGTTCTTGCAGCCGAATTGAAGTTGTACGAGCTGAAGAGGGACACCCCAATGACCGTTAAGGGAGCAGCGACATTCACCGCTAACATCCTTTCTGGTAGACCCCACTACGTGCAATTGCTAATTGTTGGTGTAGACCCATCCGGTTCAAGCGTCTACAGCATCGACTCTGCTGGAGGGTCCATTCCCGACGTATACTGTGCTACCGGCTCAGGGAGCCCATACATGTATGGCGTTCTAGAGGACCAATTCAAGGAGGGTATGTCCAGACAGCAGGCTTTGACAGTAGCCGCGAAGTCACTACTCGCATCCGCTCAGAGGGATGCAGCAAGTGGCAATGGCATGGATCTGGCCTATATCACCAATGATGACGGATTCACCCAATTATCCGAAGAGGAAGTCAGCGAGCTTCTCTCTTCGCTTTGAACACATTCCCGGCCTGGTGCCGATTTGGCCTAGTTGCCTGAGGATAAGAGGAGAATATTATGAGACTAACACTGCCTGAGATTAAGAGGAAAATATCCAAACTGATACCCGATGATATTGATTCAGACGTAACCTTGGAAGCGGGCTCAATAGCAATAATTACTAAGCAACCAGGGCGATTTTCAGGTGGTTCCGAGAGTCTGACTGTACGTATTGCTAAGAATATCAAGAGAAGGGTAGTTGTAAGGCCGCATCCAGACATTCTTGCCGATGAAGCTGAGGTCTATGATGCTGTTAATCGAATCATACCTCCTGAGGCAATGGTGAGGAACACGTGGCTGGATCCGGCATTATCCGAGGTCATCTTGGAATGTGACGACCCTTCTTCGGCAGTAGGGCCCAAGGGCTCTCATATCAATGCCCTTAGGGACGAGATTGGTTGGCTGGTTAAGGTAGAGCGTGCCCCTGCTAGGGAAAGTCGCACCCAACATGATATCCGACGGTATCGAAAGGAGCTTGCAGATGAGAGGAAGTCACTCCTGAAGAAATTTGGAACTAGGATTTACCGCCCACAACGTCCTGGCGAGCCCTGGGTGCGTGTGTCTGCCCTTGGCTCTTACAGGGAGGTTGGCAGGGCCATGCATCTTGTTACTACGAATG
>CAXEIX010000196.1:0-2489 GCA_963996605.1 uncultured Candidatus Poseidoniales archaeon
AACGAGGAGGAGAGAGGCCGAGGCCTGGCTTATGGCAGGGATGGCCTCCGCATTCCCGGCATTCATATTCAATTCACTAATAGCCCCCGAACTCATACCGTTCGACTCCGTATACTGGACAGAGTTCTCACTTCTGGCCGTAGGGGCGCCCCTCTGTGAAGAGATTTTCAAAGCAATGGCAGTCGCACTTTTCCTACCGTATATCAAAGGGCCCAAGCACGGATTCCAAGTTGGTTTCACAGTCGGGTTGGGCTTCGCATTGATTGAGAACTTCCAGTACATTGGATTCTCACTACTCGGCGGTCCTGTCGGCTTGAGTTTCACAATCTTGGTCAGAGGGATAGGATCAATCCCCGGACATGCTGTTTGGACAGGAATTTCTGGAATTGCTATTGGTTGGGCGGCCACAGACAAGGAACTCAAGGCAAAACTATCCTGGAAGGCCCGATCGGTCGCAATTTCTGCAATTGATATAGCCGAGGGAATCGGTATCGATACTGACGGGGATGGAGACCTCTCAGGCTTTGATGGTCCCCGTCCCACCATGGACGAGGCGGTGAGTCATGCATCCAAAGAAATAGAAGAAAGTAAGCCATGGCAGATTCTTGGACAGGAAGAATTTGAGGGAAACCCAACTGAATCGGAATTAGTGGCCGACGACTTCTCTCTAACCTATGAGAAAAGCACCCACCAAAACCAATCTGGTTTCCGCACCCCCCGAGGGATTGCCCCAGCATTGGCACTCTCGATAGCCGGACACTCTTTCTGGAATGGCAGCTCATTCTTGTCTCTATCCGCGGCCGAGTCACTTGGGCTGGGGGAGGCGGGATCTACTTTGGCAGTCTTCTCTTGGATATTCTTTCTGATTTGCTCTGTACTCTTAGTAGCCCGAGGCGTAATCAGGGGTGTAAACTCCCTCGAGTAGTGTTATCGCTGGAAAATTCATCCTTGTCCCACAACTGTTCCGAATCTTTCATGACCGCAGTTGTGAACGACGTCCTGTCAATATGCTGGAACTTGGTGACGATCTGTTAATCTCGCTCGCACTGGTTTCTGGACTCCTACTAGTCTCAAAGACGAAAGATCTCCTCGACAGTGGCGGACTACTAGCAGCCTTAGTGGTGGGTCTGACGATTTCCTTACTCGGCCATTGGACATGGCTAGTGGTACTAATGACATTCCTAATTGTCGGCTCTTTAGCAACCAAATGGAGATTCGAGGAGAAGGCAAGAATCTCCGCCGAGGAAGCTAACGATGGAGTCAGAGGCTGGAAGAACGTTCTGGCAAATGGCGGGATGGCCAGCATTGTTTCAATTGGGAATTTCTTCATCGGTGGCCACGAATGGGCATACTTCCTTCTCTGCTCAGCAGTTTCCGTTGCAGCTTCTGATACGCTTGCCTCTGAGATTGGAAGCCTAGATCCTAGGACCCGAATCATCACAACATTGGAGGCAGTTCCTGCAGGAACGAACGGGGGGATGTCTCCAACCGGTACTCTTGCTGCATTTTACGGGGCATTACTCATTGCCGTAGTATCCTCGATTCTCGGAGCAATTAACGACGATCGAACACCTCTCGCAATCTTCTTCCCGGCTGTGATATTGATTGGCTGGATTGGATGCCAAGTGGACTCAATCCTGGGGGCAATTCTCGAGAATCGAGGATTCCTAGGGAAACACAGTGTTAACTTCATTTCCACACTTTCTGGGTCCATTATGGCGCTATTCATAGCTACGAGGCTTTTGTAACACGGAGACGAAGGATTGAACATTCAGTTGGAGCAGAATATAATGATGGAAAAGACTCTTTCGGGAAGGGCGCCACTACTGGTGTCCATCGTCCTGGTGGTGACGCTGATGGCTTCGTCCTCCGGAATCGCTCAGAACCAAACAGCCTACGAGGGTCCTGGAATCGACTTTGAGTACCCCCAACAACACATGTTATTCCTCAAGGGGGTGGAGGAAAATCACTTTCTAGATAGAAACTGGACCACTGTCACTGGCCTCCCATCTGGAAGTGCATCATTTTCCAAGACCAGCTCATTCACGCTCCCTACTATCGTGGATGCTTTTTCGTCCCCCACCGAAGAGCCATTCAACTTCGAAGGTAACATTTCCGTTAGACTGTTCGCCTCCCTCGAGTCGGCTAGTGACATCTGCTCCATTTCGGATCTCCCATTAGGCGGCCCGCTAGGATCCGAGACGCAGTTCTCCGTATCTCTTACGATGGGAGGGGTATCTGCCATTTCTAGCACCTTTACAGAACCAATTGTGATGGATAAGGATCGTACCGATCCGCACATCTTTGAGATCAGAGCAGAAAATGTGAACATTTCAATGAATTCTGGCGAGGAAATTCGATTATCCATCCAGGTCAGGCACGAGTGTGCAGTCTCTGGAACCCTGTGGTGGGGGACGTACGATGCCAGAACTGGGGTGATATTCGACGGCCACATTGTCGAAACAGAGTTGGACGTAATAGTCGACCAG
>CAXEIX010000197.1:0-2488 GCA_963996605.1 uncultured Candidatus Poseidoniales archaeon
ACCCTAGTCAGGAGTTGGTGGACTTCTCCTTCGAAAATACGAGGTAGTTTGTCGATATACTGTGGCTTCACAGCTATGCTAACTTCTCCCTCTGCAACTAAACCCAGGTAATCTCTTAGCTCCCCTCTGGGGAACGTTGAGATCACCTGTTCCCACTCTGGTGAAGGGTCTGTCCAATCTCCCAGATTTGGTCGGAATGTACCTGACAGCAGATTGATTGCGGTTGATTTACCAATTCCATTGGGGCCCAGTATTCCCACTATCTGGTCTTGTCGAGGGGACGGTAGCCTGAATAGTCTGAATGAGTTCTCTCCGAAAGAGTGTGTCAAATCGGTGTCCAGTTCCTCTGGGAGATTGATGATTTTTACCGCATCATCTGGACAGTGCTTTACCCTGGTGAAGCAAACCGGGCATGCAGTCTCCAGTATCTTACACTTTGACCCCTCTACCTGAATGCATTCCCTGTCGCACATGGCTGAGTACTTCTTCAGGTAGGCGAACGCATTGCTGTTGGGCTTGCAGCGTTCCTCAAGAAGAACTGCTACCCTCATGCCTCATCCTCCTTACCATTGACTAATACTTCTTCCATGTGTTAGGTATCGTGCACTCGTTTACTTTAGAAGCCGAAGAATCTGTACCTTATGTACACGTATCCGGCTAGCAGAATCTTCTCGGTCTTGGAAAGTTGAATCCTCTCGGAGAAGACGTCGCCTTTCTTCTTGGAAATCTTGGCCATGATAGATTGGTAGAATGAAGCCATTGCGGCGGGTGAGTATCTAGCGGACTTATCCAAGTGGGTGAGTAGTTTGAATGCCCTCTGCCGGTATCCATCTGCCCTCTCCAAGTACTCCTCTACGAATGGTGCCCAACCAGGGTGTTCGAGAAGAGCTTCGCCGCTCTTGATGTCTTCCTCTGAGATTCCCCAGCGAGCGAGATCTTCTAGAGGGAGATAGATTCTGTCTCTCTTTGCATCTTCGGATACATCTCTGATGATATTGATTAGTTGCATGAAGACGCCCCAAGACTCAGCATATTCCTTTGCTTTTGGGTCGTCGTATCCGTATATTTCTATACACACCAGACCCACTGTGGAAGCTACTCTGTAACAGTAAGAGTATAGTTCTTCGAAGGATTGATAACGATTCTTATGGAAATCATTTTCCATACCGCTGATCATATCGTCCAGTAATTGTCTTTGAATTCCGTACTTCATCACAGTGTCCTTCAGAGCGATGAAAATTGGATCAGTAGATGTGTAATCGCCATATGCAGTTGACAGTTTCTTGCGGTAGTAGAACAATTGGGACATTTTGTCGTTGTATGTCGATCGATCCAAGACCGGCCCTCCCGGGCTCAATCTTTCAATGTCTGATCTATAATTAACGGATTCTGGATCATCTGATGAGCCTCCGGGGAAGACGTCTTCGAAGTCGCCATCGGCAATATCATCTGCTCTGCGACAAAAGGCGTAGTATGCCATTATTGAACGACGCTTTTCCTCTGGCAGATACTTGAAAGAGTGGTAGAAATTTCCTGCTTCTCTACGAGTTAGTTCCTCGCAGAATTCGTATGATGTTTCCACCATGTGGCGAGGTATTTCTGGTTCAGTCCAGATTGGTGCATCAATGTGTATGAATGGGTCCAGCAATTCCCCTCTCGATCCAATGACGCCCATGAAAAGAGCGCTTTCTCGGACTGCCTCTATGGCTGTGATGCTGATTGCTCTGGCGGCTTCCTTAGTAATATCAACAGTAGCCCTGACGATGTCTATTTGCTCTTCCATGCTAGTTGATGGTTCTGTATACGCTGGATCGTCGATCTCCGCATCGAGGATGGTCTCGCTTTCGGATTCTCTGCCCTGAGTCATATCTCTTCAGAAACGGGCGGCATAGGGGTCCACTTGAATGTCTCCCGACTACGACTGGAGCGGGCATCGTTAGTTTTGGTAGGGAAAAACGGACTTTATCGTGATTAGTTATTCCCTTAGTAGCCTCTTGCTGGAACCCTTGAATGGCACTGCCATGATGACTTTTTTTACTACTTCTTTGACCTCTGATCTACTAATCTTGACCTTCTTCTCGGGGTCTAGAACGTTCCTTCCTCTGAGGAGGGAAACGGTCTTCTTCCCAATTATAACTGGTAGCATGCAAGAACCACGAAGACGAAACTGTGAATGTGGCAGCATCTCGATGTACTGGATTGCGGAATCGAGATGCTGGTCAGTCAAATCGAGATATTCGTTGTATAGTGGCCTGAAGGATTCCATTTTGGATGAGTCCAGCAAATCTGAGGGAGACATGCCATGCTCATCCAGGCTTCTCCTCGGGATGTAGCAGCGGCCCAGTTCCAAGTCCGCTGGTATATCTCTCAGGATGTTGATCATCTGTAGGGCCTTTCCGAATCTGACTCCATTCTCGAAAATCTCCGCCTCATTTTCCTCTTTGATTTTGAATAGATGGTCGAGAGACATCTGCGTCCAGAATTCGCC
>CAXEIX010000198.1:0-2487 GCA_963996605.1 uncultured Candidatus Poseidoniales archaeon
CTGCGCCGCCAAAGAGAGCGTCTTCAACCCTTTCCCTCGGGAACTCATGCCAACACTAGGAGTATGCTCCCGGAGGCTCATGAGGTCGGAGGTATTGAAAGCCTCAGGGCCGGACTAAGCTACAGAGCATGCCCGAAGACGATTCAATTGACCGAGAGTCGCTTACCTCAAACACAGTGGCGATGCTAAGGGAGATTTGCAAGGATAGAGGGCTCCTGGTGTCGGGAAAGAAATCGGTGCTAGTCGATAGGATTCTCGAGGATGCAGGAATTGTCGATGACCCAACTGAGGCCACAGAAGAGGATTCTTGGGAGGTGGAGGCCCTTGTCATTGATGACGACACTCCCGATACCCGGGAGAAGGTTGACGAGGTCCTATCTCAAATCGGAGGTGTAGTGGAGGCCGAGGTCGTGGAGGCCGAGGTCATAACTACAGAGCCAGAGGAGGTGTCGACAACAATAGAACCGGTAATCCTAGGGGAGGACGATCAACCGTCACTGGTCATCTCAATGCCTACGCTTTCCTCTTTAGGGAACAGATGGAAGGCCGTCGTAGCTGTACTACTTGTCACCATACTAGTCGGTGCCGCTGCTACGGTTTTCCTACAGAGGAGCTCCGGTTTCACAGTCTCAGAGCTTAGATTCGGAGAGAGTATGGACTTCCAGATATTAGAGTCAAGCGTCAGCATCAATGGAGAGGAGATGCTCAGTATAGTCAGAGACTCTTCTGGGGGGATCCTGGACCCAGCCTGCGGGGAATTCTCTATGGAGATGGATGGTACTGGAACTGTAATGGTTTCAGATGGTCCCGAATCAGGTGCGGTGGAAACTACCGATAGCCTGGGGAGATCCGGCTTCCTATCAGCTGAGAAGATCATTAGCATGGATCTCGATGTTGACTTCGAAGGAAGAACCTGGCGTGACGATGCGGAAACCGATTGTGGGAATATCAGATGGGTAATGTCAGATAACGATCTTTCGATCGACTCGACCAGTTGGGTGGAGATAGAGAACTCAGAGGTGAAGAGGACCCATACATCTGTCTCTTTCAATGACGTTGACTCCGTGACCACCAACCTCAGGGCAGTGACCTATGATGCTGGCGGACTAGGAGGATTGGCGGAAATTCTCCCAATCCTATCATTCCCAATGACCCCGATAGAGCTTCACGACTTCTTCGGTGACGTTGTGATCAAGGAGGGAGCGAGATCATCTGACCCAGACATCAATT
Organism: uncultured Candidatus Poseidoniales archaeon; assembly: GCA_963996605.1. Classification (GTDB taxonomy): domain Archaea; phylum Thermoplasmatota; class Poseidoniia; order Poseidoniales; family Thalassarchaeaceae; genus UBA36. The sequence goes on from CAXEIX010000198.1 coordinate 1,231, forward strand.
GGGACTCGGAATGGAGCTGGGAGGTCAAGAAGGAGTTCAGAGACGATACCCACGGACTAGTCTACCCAGTTTTCCTGGAAAACGAACAAATCAGAAAATGCTTCGGACACGCAACGATACAAATCTACGTTCAGAGCGGAAGCGCCTGGCCAGTCAAGCAGATGTCCAATATTCTGCTTGACAAAGACGAGCAGACAACTGGCTGCGATTTCCTGGTTAGTTCACTTTCAGACGAAATTCTACCCCAGGGATCGCTCTCCATCACCACAACGTTCTCTCGGACTGACTCTTCATCCGGAAGCAAACCGATAGACTGGAACCGGGACTACACAACAAGCCCCGGGGATGGAGAAGATAGACCCCGAACGTCAACGAAGAGAAACTGGGTTGATTCCATGTGGGATGAGACTGACATCAGACAGTTCGATCTGGAGGAGGCAGTGACCTGCCTGAAGACAAGCCATCCAAGCACACAGGCAACACAAGCCCTAGATTCTGGAGGTTATCTCTGGAGATCCTCTTGGTCCAAACCCACCGGGGAAGGCGAATGGAATATGTCATGGGTGGATGAGGACGATGACTCCGGGTGGCTGGTTCTACGTAGTTCCCCAGAGGGATGCGAAATCATCTCATCTGGCTCAAATGACAGGGGCGCTGTTTCATGGAACAGAGACTCAATACCTAGTACCCAGACTATGTCCCTGCTGGAAAAGCGAATCCTAAGCCCAGAACGATACCCTGACATCTCCCAGTTCATTCAGTCCGGGAACTCCTGGAATCCAGAGGCAGAGGTCGGATACAGGCTTTCTGTCACGGATGACAATGAAATCCTAAGCTTCCTTCCCGGAGATCTTGGAGATGGCAAGGTGACAATGACCGCAACAAGGAATTGGGAGGAAAACGGAAGAGACAAGTCACTAGATCTAGCGATGGACGCAGAGACCGGTGAGATGGTTCTCTGGTACCTCATTGACCGGTCCACAGGGTAATGAAAACCTGCATTTCCGTAACCGAAGCAAGCGTCATGTTCAACACGACTACTAGCGCCGTTGGCAAAGATGAACTCCTCGGAAGGCGGTGAAGAGCTCCCGAAGGTAGGTGATGCGCCGTTGATCATCGATGTAGAATTCTCAGAGGAAGAAGACGAAGGGATTGCACAGCCCCTGGATACGCCCGAGGACATCAGGGCGAGTAGGTCGAGAAGTCCGATGGAGCTACCTCTTTCGTTGCCCACTCCAGAAGGGAGGGCAAGGGTGG
>CAXEIX010000199.1:0-2458 GCA_963996605.1 uncultured Candidatus Poseidoniales archaeon
GCGCCTGCTGCACCCCGTAGGGTCTGGATTCGTGTCTCAGAATCCATCTCCGGGCAATGTCTCCCAACACCCGTACGCGTTGATGGCTAGAGGGTACTTTACACCCCCTACAACCTGATACGGCGCAGGCCCATCCTATGCCGCCGAAGCTTTGACCCACTCACCGTTCCAGGCGTAGTGGGCTATGGGGCATTATTCTCAGTTTCCCGAGGTTATTCCCCAGCATAGGGCAGGTTACCCACGTGTTACTGAGCGGTACGCAAAGAATCTAAATTCTTTCTACTCGCATGGCTTAATCGAACTCCAATAGCGGTAGCCTCCGGCAGGATCAACCGGATTTCGCGTGAGCGGAATCACTGATCCTATCAGAGTCTGTTTGTCACAAGTTTCACTTTTTGGTTTATTGGCGCAGGTGCACTTCATTTCGTTTAATGAAATACCCTGCTCTTGCACCCCCTATCGGGGGCCAAGTCATATTGTGGTTAACCTCCTAAACCACGAAAAGTCTCGTGGCCGCACTTCCTCGGCAGCGTCCAGCCTGATGGAAGACGTCATGGCACTAGGTGCTCGGTCTCCAACGCCAGCTTGACGCAGCGTCTCGCCGACCTTCATGCCGTATAAGAACGTGACGAGGGGTCGGATGAGTCTTAACTTAGCAGAGCGCTAGTCTGCTCCGAAGAACTCTCGCAGGACTGGATGCATCTCCATGGCCTGCTCCTTCTGTATCTGCTCGTATGTCCTGAGTATGATTCCGACTGCCAGTAGGAGGCCTGTTCCGGTGGCATTGCCCACCGTCCCGAGCAAGTCCGCTCCTGCGGCTAGGAGGCCGACGAAGGCACCGGAGAAGAGAGTTACTGGGGGTATGTAACGTTCCAGAATACGCTCCAGGACTACCGGGTTCTTCCTGAATCCTGGGATCTGCATTCCAGTTCTCTCGATCTGCTTCGCTACGTCCTTGGCACCCATGTTTGTGGTCTCGATCCAGAACTTTGCGAATACCGTGGAACCCGCTGTCATGAAGAAAACGTAGACGAACACATGCATCATGATCTGCCCCAGGGAGTGCCCATGGACGTCTCCCTGCTGCTCGAGCAGCGGAATAAGCCAATCGCCGACCCCGTTGACCATCGAGCTGTACCATGCGAAACCGTCGTGCGGGGTCGTTGATCCCTCGTAGTAGGAGCCGAACCACTCTGACTGGCTGAAAGCCCCGTTTGAACCAACTATCGGAACGGTGGAGAGTGTCGGATGGCTGTGGAATAGGAGGGTGAACATGTTGACGTTTGCGAGAAGGGCGGCCATCAGGATCACTGGGATGTTGCTGGCGTAAACAAGCCTGATCGGGTACTGCCCCCTGTGCCCTCTGACCTTTCCGTGCGTGAGGGGGAGCTCTAGCTTACTCGACTCCGCATAGGCGACGACCAGGAATACGATAATCGAAGAAATGAGGGCGACTATTGGGTTCGCGTGCTCCAGGAGCATCATCTCGAAACCGTTCTCGCTGACCAGCTGTGAGTTGCTAGCGGTCCTGAGGGTGTAGAAAATCATGGGCAGAGTGCCTGATGGGGGGTTTTCGAAAGACAATGGCTGCCCTTCGTAGGTGGCCAGCGGCGAAAGTGTCCCCACGAACGTCGATTGGGCGACCCCGGCCGCGATGAAGAGAGATATTCCGCTACCTATTCCCCACTTGCTGACGAGTTCGTCGAGAAGGAACACTAGGAGTGAGCCCAGGAAGAGTTGGATTACGATTATTGCACCGGCCCAGCCCTCTCCGTAGTCAATAATCAGAGATGGCGATGGGTCCAGGAATCCATACACCTGTGGTATCGACTCGATTGGTATCATTATCAGGACCAGTATCTTCTGTACCCCTTGGTACAGCTGCTTGTCCGCTGAGTCCTGGAGGTCGAGTTGGATTATCTTGGCCCCAGAGAAAAGTTGCATTATGATGGAACCCGTAACAATGGGCCCTATCCCCAGGTGCATGATCGAACCTGATGCGCCGGCCATTATGGCCCGGAATGAGGAGAAGACGTCCAGAGTGGTGTCTGAAAGGCCGTAGATCATCACGTTGGTCATCATGAAGTAGATGATCAGGACTAGGGTAGTGGTCCAGAGTTTCTGGTTGAATCTGACGTGGCCCTCCGGCTTGGAGATGCTGGGGTAGACGTCCACTAGCCTCTTCAGACCGTAGAGTCTGCTACCACCATCTCCCGAGTAGAGTAGGCATGACAGTGCCAGTCCGACTGCTAGGCCGAACAATGCGACTCCTACCAGCAGGAAGCCCATTGCTGACTTGTCAACCCATCCCCAGTACGAAAATGCAAGGACTATGGCTAACCAGGAGTAAGCCTTTGCGTACTTGCCTATCACTGGAATCTGGCTAACAGACTCGGGCATGTCGGTCATGGTGCCCCACATAACGAAGGCGACGTAGGGGATCGATGTTGCAAGCAGA
>CAXEIX010000200.1:0-2453 GCA_963996605.1 uncultured Candidatus Poseidoniales archaeon
ACTCTGGTAATCTCCTAGTCAGGGAAGGGATGAAGACTCCCACCTTCGTCTATGGTGCGTGAAACTGCCCGCCACAGTCCACTCATGGGCGTCCCTATTCCGAGCAGGAAACTCTGTGTCAGGCGTATTTGGGGTGTTGCTTGGGTCAATATTGGCTTCAAGAGGATTGCCCAGTGGGGACTTTGCCATAATCACATTATTGCATTCCATATCAGTAATGACATTCATGTTCTCATGGAACGCTCTAAATGACTATGTGGATATTGAGATCGATAGGACAAATAGGCCAGATCGACCACTTCCATCTGGGGCGATAACATTAGAATCAGCCATGAGGGGAATCCAAATATTCGGATTATTTTCAGTAATTTCATTGGCCCTAGCAGGGTATATTGCCTCATCAAGGAATTCGGGACTGAGTGATTGGGCACCGTCATTGGCAATATGGGTGCTTGCTCTGATTCTACTTTTCAACTATGAATCAAACTCAAGATTCAGCTATGAGATGAAGGACAAGGGACTACCGGGAAACATCGCAATCAGCCTATCAGTGGGACTCGTGATAATCTTCGGTGCCGCGAGTGTTTCTAAGCCATTGGATGCCAGGGCATGGTCAGTTTTCCTGATAGGGTTCTTATACAATTTTTCAAGGGAGATAGTGAAGGACATAGAAGACATTGAGGGTGACAAGGGTAGGAATACCTTTGCAATGAGTTCGGGAGTTGATAGGGCACGCGCACTAGCGGCGGGCCTTCTTGTATTGGCTCTAGTCACTATTCTTGCTCCATTTTTGCCATTTTTTCAAATCTTCACCGACTGGCATGTGATTTTTGTAATCCCAGCAGTAGTTTCTTTGATGATGGTGAAGCCACGGTTATTCGCCTCTGAAGACAACGCTGCACAGAAGCTAATCAAGAACTCTATGCAACTCTGCCTAATTGCTTTCTTGGCGATCTCTCTAATTCCTAGTTAACGAAGCTCCCAGTAGGTCTCCCATGCTGCTTCGTTGCACAGTAACGTAAGTAACGACATTTGGGCCCACATTCTATTTTCTGCCTGGTCGAAAACCACACTATTCCGCGAATCCATCACTTCGTCTGTCACTTCATCGCCTCTATGAGCGGGAAGGCAGTGCATGAAGAGATAGTTCTCGTCAGCTTTGGAAACTAGGCCCTCATTGACCTGAAAACCATCGAATGACCCCATTTTTCCATCCAAATGTTCTTCGCCCATGGAAACGAAAACATCAGTGTAAATTACTCCGGCATCAGTAACTGCGTACTCTGCCATATTGCACCCCTCAATTTTAGATCCAGATTTATCAGCAATCTTTTCCGCTCTCCTGATGATTTCAGGATCAGGCTCAAAACCTTCAGGAGTGGCGTAAATAATGTCTATTCCCAATATCGCACATCCCAATGCCAAATCATGTAGGACGTTGTTCCCGTCGCCCACCCAAGCAACATGGCCATCCACCCTATCCGAATTCTCAACAATCGTCATCATATCGGCCGCTGCTTGACAGGGATGATGAAGGTCTGAAAGAGCATTTATCACTGGGACTGTGGAGTGCTTCGCAAGTTCCATGACATCGTCGTGCCCAAAGCACCGATATGTGATGCAATCTAAATATCTCGAGAGAACTGCAGCAGTATCGGCAATAGTTTCACTTTTGCCCAATTGAAGGTCACTTGAAAGAAGAGTTATTGGTTGTCCACCAAGTCTATTCACTCCTGTCTCAAAAGATACCCTCGTCCTAGTTGATGGCTTCTCGTATATCGAGCCTACGGACATTCCCTCGAGAGGCTTGAAATCATACAGTGCATCATCGTCATTCTTTATTCTAATAGCCCAGTCTACTATTTCTGAAAATTTTTCTGCAATATCATCTATTGCCAGTAGGTCATATTGCTTTTCATTGCCTCTCATGTTCAATGTCTCCTGCAAATCCATCCTTAGCATCTGACATCCCGCCAAAAATATTCTGTGCGAAACTTAGCACATCGGCTTGACCCTCCTCCATCTCACTAGATAGTGGAATTAGTCCGGGTTGAATCGCTGCATGCTGCATCATCCTAAGTTGCCCAATTGCAAACTCTGCCCTCTGGCCCCCTCCATCAAAACTGCTCCGCTCTGAAGACTCTTCGAACAAAGCCGCCTCCAGAACATCCAGATTATCTCCCCATTCCAGTATTCTTTCCAGATTTTCTGGCTCTAGTAGGTCTGATTTTGATAAGAAATTTGCAGTCGGTAAACCAAGCCTGAAGTGAACTATCGAGGACAAAAGCATCTGAGAGACGAATCCACTAGGGGTGCTAGATAACAACGGATCAAACAAGAAAATGAGGCATGCCCTCCCTTGACCAAGAACATGTACCAGATGACTGGAAGCCTCTCTAAATGCAAAAAGCTCTACCTGGCCAGGAGTGTCTACAACCATTATGTCTCCGGCT
>CAXEIX010000201.1:0-2451 GCA_963996605.1 uncultured Candidatus Poseidoniales archaeon
CGTCCACCATCTCAAATGACGATTATGAAAATCGAATACTAGTTTTAATAAAATTAGTCATTTTTCCCTTCAGAACGGCCAAATTGGCGATTTTTTAGGGTGATACTAAATATGCAATATATTCTCAATAGATTGATGAAGGCTAAAGCGAATGCTCTTCTATTATGCACACTGATGATTGCATCAGCCCTGGCGGGATGCGCTGGGGAGGATGTGGAAAGGACGCTGACACAAGCTGACTGCGACGCAATCGGAGACGGTTACACGCTAGACAGCGGCAACAACGCATGCGTCACAACCGAAACCGTGACTGAGACCGTGACAGAGACTGTCACCGAGACTGTTGTGGAGACACTGGTAAGGGGCTGCACAGATTCAGCCGCGAACAACCACGACTCCGCAGCGGAACTGGATGATGGCTCCTGCGACTACGGGCGCGCACAGGCCGACATAATGGCTGACTACGCGGCTGGCACAATCGACTTCTCTCAGGCTCTGTACGAGCTTGAGGTTTCGAGGAAGTGCCGCGAGCAGGGTTCGAACAACCCATGCGAGATCGTCGAGATGTCCATTGGGGACGCTTCGACAATCGACCCAGGCGACGCATACGACTCCGCATCTGGAGACGTTATCGAGCAGGTCTACGACACTCTGTACAGGTACGCCGGTGACGGCAGCGGGAACGCGATTATCGAGCCAAGGCTCGCTACTGGCTATTCCGTCAGCTCAGACGGACTGACGTACACCTTCACTCTACGTGACGATGTGTACTTCAGCAACGGTGACAAGATGAACGCAAGCGACGTCGTTTACTCGTGGTGCAGGGTCATTGGATACGCAGGACCAGCAAGCCACGTCAACTGGATACTTGACCAGTCCTTCAACTGCAACGATGCAGACGGCAACCATCATGACTGGGGTGGCGAAAACTTCACCCACGATGATGCCGCCAATACGTTCAGCGTAACTCTGAAGGCCCCATCATCTGCGTTCATATCCACAATCGCCTACACAGTGGGCGCTGTGATTAACGCTGAGCTATGCGAGGCCAACAGGGTAGTAGAGCTCGATGCTGATGGCAACGTCACATCCGACGACTACTGCCACGCATGGTTGGACGAGGGCCCATTCGGGGCCGGAACCAACGCATACCTGGTACAGTCATGGGTCCGTGAGGACAGGATCGTCCTAACACCTAACTGGATGTACTGGGAGTCTGGAGACTACAACATCAACAGACACACCATGACCATCGTTACCGAGGCATCAACCAGGCTACTTGCATACACCGACGGAGAGGTAGACTTCGGAAGCATCAACATCGAGGATCTGACCAACTTCTGCTACATCGACGAGAACGGCAACGGAGCAATGGACTCAGGAGAGGACGACGCCCTTGACGACAAGCCAAACGTGGCTAGCAAGGCTGGACACATCTGCACCTACAGGGAGACATTCACAACAACCCTGTCGGCATTCAACCTCCTCCCCAAGGTTCTGGACGCAGGTGAAGATACCTCTAACACGGACGCAAACTCGTCCCTGGTGTTGAACCACGACTGCAGCGATGACGGTGTGGCCGAGAACGACTGCAACGTAATGGCCACGGCCGCTCTGAGGGAGGCAATCTCCTACGCGTTCGACTACGACACGCACCGCAGGGTCACCTACGACAACTCTCTGGCACCCCAGTACGGACCAATCCCAACCGGTTTCCTGTACGCAGGAACCCAGTACGAGGTCTTCACATATGACTTGGCTAACGCCGAGGCAATCCTGGAGAACGCCGGATTCATCCGCCAGTACGATTGCTCTTCGCTGTCTCACGGCGGAGCACCCACAGTGGTCGCAGTGGCGGACAGAGACGGCACCGAGTGCCGCCTACCAAACGTCCTCCGCGTAATGGCAAACGAGGGCAACGACTACCGAATTGCCATGGCCGGACAACTAGAGGAAGCCCTAGGAACCATCGGAGTAGCAACATCCGGTGATGCCAAGTCATGGCCAGAGTACCTTACAATGTACTACACCCAGACCTGGGACATCCGCTTCAGCGGTTGGGCTCCGGACTACTTGGACCCAGACAACTACTGGTCGCCATTCGCAGGTAGCCACGACATCGGCGGTGACGCATATGGTACGGGATACCACAACGACGTCGTGGATACGCACCTGCTAACCGGCAGGACGTCCCAGGACGACGCCACGCGCGAGCAGGCGTACGTCGATGCCTTCGCGGCATGGGCTCAGGACCCCAACATGATCATCATCGGTCAGTACAACGGAATAGGCGTCAAGCACGACGACATCTGCTCTCCTGACTGGGTGGCCATCGGATCCGCTCACTGGTTCGACTACGACAAGCTGCCAGAAGTTGACGGCGCACTAGTCGGAACCTGCTAGAGAACCTGCAGGAATAACGTAAGGCCGGCGGCAGGCCCCCCAGTGGGG
>CAXEIX010000202.1:0-2450 GCA_963996605.1 uncultured Candidatus Poseidoniales archaeon
TAGTTCGGTGCCCAAATGCTCGTTCCCATGATGTCCACCATCGATGTAAATCACCTCTTTGGCAGATCCATCCGGTTTGGTTTCCTGACTCCAATCAGAAATCTGTAACATCCATAGATTCCTACCCATTTCTGTTTGACCTACTACTAACAGATTGACAATTTCAGGGTATTCGTCTTCCCACGCATTCACATCCAGCGTCAGTGTGGCATAACTGTGGTACCAGTGTTCCTGGACAATGTCCGGCTGACTAATCTGACCAGAGGCCATAGGAGATGCTGATGCTACCATCAGCGAGGCGAGGATCATTACTGCCATTAAGCGGCGCATAGCGCCGCTGTACCGGGAATAAGATACAATCCTTATCCTTTTTTGCTCGAAAACTCAGCGATATGGCAGGCTACTATCTTGGTTGCAATAAGCGCGGCACTGAACTGTGTTAGCGAACCTTCTGTGCCAGGAACGATTTCATTGACATCTGCTCCGATCACTTCGCAACTCTCAGAAGAGAAAAGACTCTCAATCACCTCAACTGCACCCCAGTGACTCAAACCTCCTGGAACAGGGGTCCCCGTAGATGGAACCAAGGAACCGTCGAGGCCATCTACATCGAATGTGAGCCACACCGGTCCTGAGATTTCTGAAAGACTTCCAATCATCCTATTCCACTCGAGATTGCCGTCTGAGACGGACAGCAGGTCTCTTGCAAGCCATGTCTGAATCCTATCCTCGGATCGCATCAACTCTTCTTCCTCCATGCTGTAAGCTCTGACTCCGATTTGGATCACCCTCCCAACTCCAAGATCGAGAGCCCTGCGAATGACGGTCCCATGTGAGAATCTCTCATCATTCAACTGGTCTCTCAGGTCTGCATGAGCATCTATCTGGACTATTGTTAGGTCAGAGAGAGTAGAAATCATATGATGGTCCGATAGTGATTCCACGATGGGGAGGAGAATCCCATGTTCCCCACCAAGAACCAAGGGGAATTGGCCCCCGACTATCCATGGTCTGACGTACTCTCTGATCGAGTCCAACTGATCCCTCAGGCTCGGCGCATCCGATTCCCAAGGTTCGGCAGTGTGGATCGCTGCTCCACACGGTAGCTCCTCCGAGAGAACTGAGTCACATAGCTCGACTTGCGAACTAGCCTCTAAACACGCGATAGGTCCATGCTGAGTACCTTCCCCGTAACTCGATGTCATTTCTAGAGGAACTTGCAAAACGACGATGTCCCACGGCCCGGAATCAGATTCCTTGAGCCCGAGGAAATTGGTAGAACCTGACTCATCCATGGGGCTTCGAGAAGCACGTCAAGATTAATCGCTTCGGGACTCTCAGACTGTGTAATCAGAGCAATTAGCAAGATGTTTGAAATAACCTCGGCACCTATCATAGTCCGGTGGGAAGATGGGACTGACCTTGGCGCAACTAACTCAGGCAATCAAGAGCAAGGTCGATGCCAGCATGGAGACCCATGTCGCAGAGTCCATCGCCGAGCATGCTTTGGGATTCTTCGGCTTCTCAAACAGAATAATCGATAATGCACTGGAACCAACGGATAGGAACATGTTCTACCAATTGCAGGACTATGACTTGCTTACAACCGAATCCGAGGAGACCACCCTATGGGATGGGCGCGAGTGGAGGATTCACTATTGGAAGTTCAAACCGAATGCTGAGAACTTCGCAAATCTGGCAATGCAGAATGAGAAGGACAAGGGCGATGAAGACCCCTATGCCCACATCTACGATGGAATGCCAGCTGGCCTATGGAGGGAGAGGTCAGGGGTCGATGACGATTACGAGGAACCTCTGTTCTAGTTTTTCTAGTCAGCATGTCAGGAATTGTTTGAAATGCCCCCGTGGGTGGAGTCGTACATGAACAGGGGATTGGCAGCCTTAGTCGTACTGTCTATGCTGGCCTCCTACATCCCCTCATCTATTGCCTCGACTCAAGATAGTCAGACTAACAGTTGTGAGATTATTGCAGATTGGGGCCAGCAATGGCATTGGGCCGAAGAAGGCGACTCGGAGATTTCACTAATTCACAGGTATAGGGTTGTTTTCGAACCAACATTCACCAACGGTTCTTCACCTACAGAAGTCAATGCTACTATCAATCACTTCAGAGGCGGATTGGAAATTCCAGTAGCAAACAGCTCGGTGTTTGTTGCTGGTGGAGAAATAGACATAATCATAGAAGAAGAACCACAATTTGGCGATTCATTTTCAATTCATGTTCAAACCTTAGAGACTTCTTGCAGCCGTGTCCTAAATATCACAAATTGGAACCAACCAATATCCGATCATGAGGTTACTAGGGAGACTCATTGGTCGCTATCTGACATGGGGGGCGAAGAACAAGGTGTCACCTTCGATGGAAGGGGATGGCAAAAGAGATCAGGAAGTATTCTGGAGTCAAACGAACTTGGTAATGGGACCCTTCT
>CAXEIX010000203.1:0-2426 GCA_963996605.1 uncultured Candidatus Poseidoniales archaeon
TTTCCGGCTGGGGGATGTACAGTAGCGCCTCGAGGAGATTATCAGAGGGGCATTCGGCTAGTCAGTGGGTGAATTGGATCGTCCCTCGGTTTGCACTTCTTTGCTTGTGCCAGATACTGGTTAACATCCTTCTGAACGTCGAGAGGGGAGGGAGGTTCGAGTGGCACACACCAGGAGTTCTTACTCTGCTTGCAATTTCAGCCGCAATTTGTCCAGCACTAGTAAGGACAAGCATTAGGGCCAGATCGATTTTGATGCTCCTATTCTGCGTATCGCCATTGTTGATGGGGGCTAGCTCTGGTCCCGAACTAGGTTGGTTCGAAAGGGTCGATGCCAGAGGCATTCAGGAGTGGATGGCCAGACTACTATGGAACGGGACCTATCCGGTTCTGCCATGGCTCTTCTACATCCTCCTTGGGACGGTTCTTCAGGACCTTCGTGAGGACTACAGAGCTAGGGAGAGGGGGATAGTTCTGGGAATAATAGCGACTTCAATCACGTTGGCCATGTCCGTGGCCGAAGGAATTGACTGGGCACTGACTTCAGGGGATGCAGTCCTGACTTTCTTCCCGGCTAGCATGCCCTTCCTAGTCGTCTCGGGAACGATGGTGGCATTGGCCCTTAGGATTCTTGAGGGGAAGGAGGAATCCGGAGGGGAGCCGTTGATGGGAGATAGGCTATCTCTGTTAGAGCCAGCTGGAAGGATGTCACTGACGATCTACGTTTCTCACTTCGCGGTTCTAGGCGTAGTGGCCCTCCTGATGGATGGCGAGCCAAGGATGTCCCTGGTTCCAGCATTCCTTGTAACCATCTTGCACACAATTGTCTGGATCCCACTGGCGGTAATTCATGAGAGTAGGTTTCCCGGCCTTTCCCTTGAGGGGTTATTGAGGAGGACTCAGTCGTCCAGATAGTCCGTTGCCCAGGTTATCGGCCCGAACCATTCCTCGCCGGCATCGTTGGCTGCCCTTATCCTGGCATGGTACTCGGTACCACAGCAAGTGAGTCCGGTTATCTCAAAGTACTCGTCCCCGACTTGCGTCTCTCCGATTTCGACGTTGTTCGACCATGCCGAGGGTTGGGTCCCGCCATCCGTCGTCCCGTAGAATGCCGTGAGCGTGATGTTGGTCCCATTGTCGTAGGTCTCCCACGAGATGTTGGCCGAGTTCGCCTCGGAGATGCTGGGGGATTGCAGTTCCCTCAGGATTGCCGGGTACTCGTAGAAATCCCCCCTCAGGGGGTCTCCGATCCAAACGGGGAGGTGGGAAAGATCGTCAAAGGTGTTCTGGACGAGAGGGAAGCCCCATGCGGCATGGTAGGGTGCTAGGTTGAATCCAGTGGAGTTCGACATGTGAATAACCCATGCGTTGAATTTCTCTTCGTCCGTCGAGGGTACCTCCGCTGCAGGCAGGTCGTAGTAAACCGATAGGGCAGATGTGATCTCCCCCCATGACCACTCCTCCTTGATCATCAGGAAAGTCTCCAGGGCGACCCATACGGACCAGTCCGAGATGTTGGCGCCGTTGTCGAAGTAAGCCCTGGTCCTTGACTCGCGCTGGTCCGGGGAGACGGCCCCGTGGCCAGTGATTCCGACAAGTTCCTCCATCAGGTAGATACTGGCAAAGTTGCATCCGGTTTCAGTCGTACCGGGAAGGGTAGAGGGCATCCACTGGTGGTTGTGGCCCAATTCGTGGAACATCCCCCAGTCACCCTCGGTGCTCATGTGAGCGAGGTTGACCACTTCTGGAGCACTGAGATCATGAGCCATGAAGGGGTATCCGGAGTGCATCCATCCCGCGGAGATCTGGGCATCGAATACAGCCCTCTCGACCCTCGGCCATGGGAGGAATCCATACAGCTCATGCTCCATCTCAAGGGCCTGATCCCACCAATCCATGAGGTCGTCAGGATCCTCTAGATCCCTGATTTCATGGCTGGGGACCGAGAGGATGAACTGGTCGCTCCCTATTTCCGCCCATGGCGCAGGTGCATGACGGTGCATCTGGATCCAGTCCTCTACATCGGTCTCGCCGTGGTTGTAGGTTGGCGCATCGACGGCATTTGAGATGGTCACTTCGAATATCCCCAGTGTCGAACCCGGCTCGATGGCTACGTAGATGGGGCCGCCGAAGGCGTTTCCGACTTCCATTTCGGTATCATCGACATACCACCAGCGTACTATCTCTGGGTGACGGTGTAACTGGTCCTTCCCCCACAGGTTGTCGCTATGCGCACCTACGAGGATGTATGCTCCAGAATCAACTAAGCGAGGGGGGATTGTGACTGAGACTACCTCCCCGGGGGCTGCGTAGGTCCCGGTCGTCATCCTAACGTGGGCCCTCGCTGATGAGTAGCCGAAGTTCGAGGGCAGGCCGCTCTGGTTGCCATCCACTGATACGGTTCTAACGATCCGGCTGGCGTTGCTA
>CAXEIX010000204.1:0-2422 GCA_963996605.1 uncultured Candidatus Poseidoniales archaeon
ATTCTCATTTACATTGTTTGTGGGATTATTGCGTTCTTCTCATTGAGAAGCGCGGGTGTATTTTAGGCTCATACACAAGGGTTCGCAGTAGGACATATTGGTCCTAGGGAGTATGATGCCCCCGAGTACCACGGTTACTTTGTGACGTATCTATGATCCTGGGTTCTACCTTCAGGCCTATTATGATGGGCTCTGCCATTCAGGGTTTGCTATCCAACCCAGTATTTCGTGGGGAAGAAAAAGTCCACCATAGGTCACTGAGGCTCCCTGCCGAGTTCTCTTGAGCGTTCCATCGCCGCGAGAATCGCTGCTACTACGAGGCGGATGTAATCGTGCTCCTCAAGATGGGAGATTGCGGCATCAGTAGTCCCACCACGGGATGTAACAGCCTCACGTAGAGAGGTCGGGTCGAGATTCGATTCCATTGCAAGCACGGCAGCGCCTAAGACAGTCTGCAAGACCAAGCGTCCTGCCATCTCTGAGTTCATCCCCATCTCGACCCCGCTCTGAATCATAGCCTCCATCGTGTGGAATACGTATGCCGGGCCAGTTCCGCTAAGCGCAGTAACCGGATCCATCAAATCCTCGGGCGCCTTGAAGCAGACTCCTACGGAGCTAAGTACCGCTTCCACCCTATCAAAGTCCACCTCCGCCGCATTAGACCCCCCGCAGAACACGCTGACTCCCTCTCCGACTAGGGCAGGGAGGTTCGGCATTACCCGAATCACAGAGGGCTTGCTGCCAAGCCTCTCTTCGATTGATTCGGTAGTCACTCCTGCCGCGATACTCATAATTGTCTGATCGGCACTGATTGAGGTAGAAATTTCATCCAGCAGGGCAGGTAGGTTCTGGGGTTTGGCCGCCAAGACGACAAGGTCCGCAGTCGCAGCGACTTGGGCGGCACCTCCCCCATCTACCACTCCGAGGTCATCGCACAAGCGGTCTACTAGAACCTGATTGAGATCACAGACGACGACCGAATGAGCGGGCTCTGTCGCCCGATCGACAATTCCGCGGACCAGAGCGGCACCCATGTTACCAACGCCGATCACGCCTACAGCAAACTGCATATCTTAGTCACTATCTCCTAGGTATGGTCATCTTATTTCACACTGACTCCAATGCGAATCATACAGAAAGATGACAGCAATTCCGCTCACACGCTACCCTTCCGATTAGATTTGGGTGTAGTGGCCCTGAATGAGTATGCCCCATTATTTGAGTAGATTCAATTGTTCATTCGGCGTAAATATTCTAAGTATGGCTAATCCTAACAGCCCACTTAGGGTGAACAGTATCATGGACGACACTCCTTCGGAAGATATTGCTACTCGAATTATGACAGTTGACAGAACGAATCCGGTATTCCTAGCTAGGTTACTGAAGTCTGTGTAAAACCAGTAAGATATCAATAGAATCAGGATATCTGCCAGAATTAGTAAAGTGAAGAAATCCAAGAAGAAGATAACACGGCTAACTGAGCCTCCCCCCTCCAGTACTGAGCTCACCCAGCCAGAAAAAGAGTAGGCTGCTATAACCAGGAAGAGTAGGAGCACAGCATTAGCTATGCCTCTTTTCGCCTCGATAAAGACGCCTATGTCGTCTGTCATGAATTCATTTTTTTCCGACTTAGTGCTTATTTTGAAGTATGTCAGAGAGGTGAACAACAATGCTAGGAAAGCTGTACATTCTACCAAAAGAAATCCGAGATCAGAACTTATCTCCCACTCCTTGTGACTCTCAACCTCAGAGAGTCTTTTCAGGATGTCTCGAACTACAAGTAATGTGGCGATTTCGAACTGTTTACCCACGGATGATGAGAATGATTCCGGGATGGTTCTTACCAGTTGATACACCTCATATGCTAGGAGGATGGAAAAAGGTGTGTAAAGTGCCGATAGAGGTGAGCTGACAAGCTCAGATGACTCACCCGTGATTGAAATTTTATCTGTTTCGTTTAATGCCCATAGTAAGATATGAATGGAGAATCCAAACACTGCAAGGACTATCGTAGCCTTCCGAATAAATTCCTCTGAGGCGTCCCCCATGAACATCTCAAACATCTTCTTATTAGCCTCAAGCATGAATGCTTGATGAAATACCCCTTTTTAGAATTTAATTTATTTTTTTCATACAATTGTCCCTATTTTCACAGTCAAAAGGTATCTAGCTTGCCCTTGAACACCCATGAAGGAACCCAATGGATCACAGACGTATTCCACGATTCAAGGAGCAGTTGACTGGACCCACTAACTGGAACACCCGGTCGCAACACAGAGTCAGATAATCTAATCTTAGCATCGGTTGGGGTTCTTATCTCCGCAAGGCGATTCGTGCGGTAACGATGCTCGTAACACCTGCTAGCCTTGGCCGGGTAGCAGCCATCACGCCAGGAAGGCCGAGAAGCTCATCACGCTGATAG
>CAXEIX010000205.1:0-2414 GCA_963996605.1 uncultured Candidatus Poseidoniales archaeon
ACGATACTCTGGATGCCAATCTGGCACTTGGCCTGCCTGCTGATGGGAGAACATACGCAATAGCGGCTAGGATGCTGAAGGAGGCAGGGGTTAGCAAGGTGAGGGTTATGACAAACAACCCTCTAAAGATCCAAGGACTCAAGGATAATGGAATCGATGTGGTGAATAGAATCTCACACATCAGTGGGATCTCGGTTGAGAACTTAGACTACTTGAAAACCAAGCGAGAAAGAATGGGCCACATACTGGAATTAGAGTGATTTAGATGGAAGATTCAAAAATTAAAGTTTTTGCGAGGGAGTAACCATGACTTTGAAGATAGGCGAAAAGGCTCAGGATTTCGAGTTGGAAACTAGCGATGGGGGGGTCTTTAGACTAAGTGATCTAGAAAACGAATGGAAAATAGTATTCTTCTACGCCAAGAGCGGTTCTCCTACCTGCAAGAGGGGTTGTCTGAACTTCAAGGAGCAATACGACTTGTTCCGATCTTTGACCCCCCCAGTCGAAGTAATCGGGATAAGCCAAGACTCGGTAGATCAGCACATGGAGTTCAAGAAAGAATTGGGGCTTCCCTTCGCTCTGCTATCCGATCCCGACAGAAAGGTAGCTGAGCAATTTGGCGTCCCCGTGCATCTGGGAGTATTCCCTGCCAAATCCTCATACGTCCTAGGACCAGACAACACAGTGCGACACGTGTATGACTGGTTGTTCAGACCAAGAAAGCATGTTGCCAAGATTATTTCGGCTCTGTCCGAATCAGGAGTTGAGTGATTATGGATTGGGACCAGATTCTAAGCGAATCAGGGCTCTCGGATAGAGAGATATCGGTAGTTCACACCCTCTCTGGAAAAAAAAGCATGCGCGCCAGCCAAGTTGCTAAGGAGCTTGGTACCACCAGGCTTGAGGCATACAAATCGCTCGAGGAACTGCAGGGACTCGGACTGGTTTCTGTGATAGCAGATAGGCCAATGAAGTTCTCATGCCCTAGAATCGACAAGGCGGTTGAGCATCTGATTCAGATTCGCAAGGGACAGCTGACGAGAATCGAAAGGGGCTACGATGAGATCCAGTCAGGTGTCGAAAAATCGAACTACGAATATGAAGAAGTAGAAGATGACGATAGTCCAAAGTTCACAATCCTTAAGGAAAGAGTTAGGATTCTCAATAGGCTAGAGAAAATGGCAGAAAACTCGAATGACGACTTGGTAATCATTGTCGGACGTTTCGGTATTCTACCCCTGTTTAGGAGTGGTACGATCACATCAATCAATGAAGCCTCTAAGAGAGGCGTCAGAGTCAGAATTCTCGCGCAGCTAGACAAGAGGACTATTCGTTTCTATCGTGATATCCACGAGTCGATAGAAGTCCGTCACTCTGACGACCTGGACGCACAGGGGGCCGTAAAGGACCAAAACGAGGTCATCCAATACCTAAGCTCAGACGAGAATCCAGTCGGAAAGGGTAAGAATGACGCCGCCCTAGTGATTGAATCCAGTCAATTCGCAGAGAATCAGAGAAATTTGATAGAGGCAATTTGGGAAGAGTCTCTTCCCTTCGAGACGGCATCGAACAGATTCACTGAAGAGAAGATAACAGACCCACTAAAGCTGACACTCAACGAAGGTTCATTCCTCGAGAAAATCAGAGATGTCCTAATGATAGAGGCGGAGATCCCCGAAGATGACACTCCCTTCAATATCAACTCGTTCCTTGCTTCCGGGCTAGAGATTAGCGATGCAAGGAAGAAATTGAACCAAGGTGGCATTGGAAGCCTCGAGGCATTCGGGATAGACCTAGCATCACTGATGAGGCAAGTGGGAAATAGGGTCGGAGAGGAATTGGCTTTCAGCCTGAGGGGGATAGACCAGGAGATCGAGTTCCTCAATGAGATGATGGACTGGTGGGAGCATGCTGGCTTGGGGACCCTCAGCTACGAACTGGAGCCTGAATTCCACATCAATGTCCAGTTCACAGAACTTCCCGAGGGAGAGGGGCTCCCCATTTGGGCCCTGGATGATGGGATCATCGAAGGCGCTCTGAAGGCCAGATACCCAGAAGGAGGGGACGTCGCAGTTCACAGAGAGGTGGTCTCCAAGGAACCAGAGGCACTTCACAAGTACAATCTCATCATGGCATAGGCTCAAGATTTGAGTCAGGCAGAGTATCTTTGCTCTCACTCATTTTTTAGGTGCCCTCAGGCCGAGGACGAGTGCCGGAGTATTTTCTCTGTAATGTTGGTAGTCGGGATTGTCTCCCCACTTGGCTAAAGCGCGCTCGTCGAGAATCGGGATCCCGCTAATACGAGTTAGGAGTATGAATATGAAAATTGGCGAGACCCAAGCTATCATCTCCAATCCCCCAAAGCAAGATACTCCGAAGAGTGCGATACCGGTCCAGAGGAGAATCTCACCGAG
>CAXEIX010000206.1:0-2412 GCA_963996605.1 uncultured Candidatus Poseidoniales archaeon
AGTTTGGCGTCTGCAGTAACCGGTGAAGGGTCGACTCCGAATTGGCGGAATGTTACATTGACTTGGACTGATTCGCCCTTGGTCATGTACTCCAGAGTACTGGAGTCTGGCTGATCCCAGACCCTTGGAGAATAACTTGAGTTCCCGACCTCAATTCCAGTTACTTCGAAATCGACAGGATTGTTCCTTGGGCCTACCTCTGATTGCTTAGTAGGGGCCTCAGGAGTCTGGATTGCGACATGAGAAAGACTCACCGCGATTAGCAGCGAAGAAAGAAGGAGTGCACGAACCGAACTCATTATCACCAAATTGCGAAGTTAAATCGTGTAAGAAGGTTGGGGACTATGGTTCATTTGTCATGATGGTGCGGTGAGGTGATTTATGTTCGCTAACGAGTCTCGACTTGCTTTCTTCTAATGAAGTGCTTATGGTTGCATGCAGTACGGAAGGAGGCATGATTGACCGGGGGAAAGTGGGGAAGCAATTGGTGCTGGTTCTGCTAGTTGTTCTCCAGATCACCATGGCACCCGTGATACTTTTCTCCCTGACATACCTTATTCACGTGGACTATGAAGCGGCCCAGGTCAGTGTCCGAACCGACTTGGTCCACTGGGTGGTATCAGCAGGGTTGTCATATGGTTTGATATCGATAGCTTTGGCACTGGTAGTGGGTGGTTTCAGACCCTTCTTCGTTGCGAATCGGGGAGGGATCCTACCTACTTTGAACATGAGCCCCCGTACAGGAGACCCGGAGTTGGTCGACAGGGCTAGGCTACACCTCCAAGGCACCCCGTACGGGAAGATGGCTAGATTGGTTAATTCGAAGACTAATGACGGAGATTACGACCTGATGGCGGTCCATGGCGGACTACAGCTCCTAGCCGTCCCGATGCAAGTAATCTTGATTGCAGTACCGCTGGCGATAATGGAAGGGGTGCCCGACTCGATCGTGAAGCCAAGCAGGGCCTTTGACCTCGGGATGGCGGGATACCTCGTGGCGCTTTGGATAGCGGTCAGGGTCCATCCCCTAATCTCCCATCAGTTAGTGGGTATTGCGGCCATGTTTAGGAACGTGGTATGGAGGGTCTCGAGGCTATCTTGGGTCCTCCCCATCTTCCTTTACTGGCTCGTGGCCAGACTTGCGCTGCTTGTATCTCTGGACGTCCTGAACGTCAACTACGAGCAGTGGCACGAGATGCAGCTAGAGAAAATAATCCTCGAAACTATCGCACCAGGGGCCGAAGTACCCGAGACTGCGATTCTGGACTTCATCGTGGCGATCTCCGTATTACCCATGGCGACATTCACCACAATTTCCGTGCTGGGCGGATCTCAGGAAATGCCTGACTGGATGTTCGGGCAGGAGTCGGCTCTCGAGTCCCTCAGGAATAAAGAGTTGAGCAGTGGCACAGAGTCTAACGAACTCGTTGAAGACGAGATGGGGGTGCTCGAAAACGAGGAGTCTGGCGAAGTAGAAGATCGGGAGTTTTCCTCGAGGATGATCGACACCCCTTTCGACTTGTTTGCTGAAGACTAGGCTTGACAAAAGGGGTTTGCTCTTGCAACCCAATGATGGGCCCGTAGGTAGGTCCAGATGACTGGCAAAACCACATATGAAATAACAACCCCATTTAGTAAAATTACATGGGAGAGTTCGATACTGGAAATTTCAATACTTTCGCGGCTTCTCGACGATCCACTCGGGACTTCCTTCCAACACCAGTCCCAGATGAGGCAATCCAGGAAATTATCGCTGCCGGTCTGACTTCACCGAGCTGGAGTAACACCCGCCCGTTTGTGGTAGCAGTAGCAGAAGGCGAGGTCAGAGATCGTTTATCTGCTGAATTCCTAAGTCGATTTGAATTAGTCAAAACGGGGCAAGGAGAGGGGTTTTTGGGAAAAATTAAGGCCCTAATCCGCAGGAAAGGACTGCCCACTAGCAATTGGTTAGTTCTCAAAAGATATCACAAGGATTTACTGCCAAGATCTCAAAGAATTGGGAAGGAATTATTCACTCAAATGGGAATTGATAGAGATGACAAAGATGCCAGAGATAGATTCTGGGCGAGGAATTACGAATTCTTCGGCGCACCCGTGGAGTTATTCTTGTTCACTCACAAAAGTCTGGGCAAGTTCGCAGCCTCTGATGCTGGCCTTTTCATGCAGAATCTAATGCTTTCAGCGCATTCTAAAGGATTGGGGACTTGCGCCCAAGGCTCCGTCGCAGTTTGGGAAGATGCGGTTCGGAATGAGTTTGAGATCAGCAAAAATTACTCTCTTCTTTGTGGGATATGTGTCGGATATCCAAGTCAGAGCCAAGTGAACAAATTTGAAGCGAACAGAATATCGCCCTCGGAGATAATTCTCCAGAGAAGAGTCAATTCTAATCAGTAACCTTGCTATCCCATTCAT
>CAXEIX010000207.1:0-2406 GCA_963996605.1 uncultured Candidatus Poseidoniales archaeon
ATACTTCGAAGCCGGAGAGAGGGTTCTCGTTGTTGCTGAACTCGACTAGCCTGGTTGTGATGGTAATTGATTCGCCTCTGTCCACGATAGTGTTAACGAACGGATTAGAGTCGACGAATTGGGAGATTCCTACCACTAGTATTGATGCATCGCCATTTCCTGTAAGGTAGAATGGTGTCGAGCCATTGACTACGCTCACGACCACGGTCCTGTCACCCCTGAGGACACCGTTTCCTAGAGTATCAGTAGGGACAGTGAGGTTGAATGCACCTGACATATTCGTAGTCTGATTTTCGATCAGAAGTTCCCCTGGTTCGTCTAGGAAGAAGACGTTGATTCCTACAGGTCCGTCTACCGTCCTATTTACATCTGCTGAATCCATCACATTGCCCACCAAGTTGAATGATTGCAGTGCAGCAACCTGAGAGGGGATTGAGATGATCTCAACTGAGCTAGCAACTTGCACTGTTAGGTTCACGAAGCTTTCGTTACCAAGCCATCTTCCTGCATCGGTCGAAGTCAGTGCATCCGAAAGGTCATCTGGTGCATGCACCCTGATGTCGTAGAATCCAGGTGGGGCAGTGGATGGTACGATTGGATCGAATGAGACCTGGCCTTGTGAGTTGGTGGTTCCGGATTGCAGTATTTCCTGCAAGGGACCGCCCCAGTCAAAGTATAGATCCAGAGTAACGCCAGAAAGTGCCACATCTGGATCCTCAACATCTGTAACGGTTGATTGGAGAAGTAATTCTTCTCCCGCAGTAACTATCGAGGCTTGGGGGTCGGTCTCGACAACGAACTCAGTCTGTACACCTAAATCGATTATGGTTGGATCTCCAGCATTGTAGTAGCTGCCCCCTACGGGAGGGTTTCCAGAGAAACTCAATGTGACATGAAGCTCGTACACACCAGAGGGGACGCCCTGTGGTATCTCGAATGAGATATTGTATGCACCCGTCGTTTCATCCACCCAACCGTTTGCGATATTGTAGGTAGGCCCGGCTGCTGGGAATCCACCAGGAGTTGGAGGGAGTTCAGAGGGCAAGACTAGTTGCACCAATACAGAACTGTTGTTACCGGTGATCGGGCTCTGCAAAACCATATCGTTTGCGGATCCAGAGACCCAATTTGTCGAGCCCCGTACAGACCAATCATCAGAGAGGCTTGCAGAGGCATTGCCCATTCCTCTGACCCTTAGAACTCCTGATGTAGAGTTGGGACTGAGCCAAGTGGAGCCCCCATAGCTAAGATTCCAATCATAGTCCCCGGGAGTCATCGTGAATGAAGGAATGAAGGCAGGGGTAACCCGACCAGCGTCAGGGTCTGATTCGTTCCAAACTAGATCGCCATCAAAAATTAGTTCGTATTCGCCATCGAATGGGGCGAATGATGAGCCAGTGTGATCCTCCAGGAATACGTCAACTGCATACTCCCTGCCCCTAATCGCAAATGGCAATTCATAGTCGAAAACAACGAAACTGCGTATACCGTAGGTATCGACAAATTGCTCTTGATCATTCGAATTTAAGTTGTCGGAATCGAACTGAAGACGTACATCCACCGGTCCCGCCGGAAGAGGGACTTCAGAGGCGGAGAAGGACCAAATGATGGAGAATTCACCGGCGTTAGAACCCCAAGAGGAATTATTGAGGTACCATGTAGTCAATTCTTGGAATGGCCCCGAGAGGTCGGCCCTACGCATCTCTAGAATCAATGTCCCGTTTAGCGGAGTAGGAGATGGGCCCCTACTGAGAACCGTGCCATTGAGGTAGATATTGCTGCCGATCTCCAAAATAGAGTTATTCTGCCCCTGGGACTGGATATCTACCGTTAGGTTCGGAGAAAGCGTGATGTTGAACTTGAAGGGTAGGGACCCCGGGAAGGCGTGGTAAGAAGCAGGGGTGGCATTGTTCAGATCGTCGAAATGCCAACCATCGAATGAAATCGCGGCATCCATTAATCCGAGTGGTTCTGTCTCATCGATTGGCACAATGAACTCGTAGTAACCCCCTCCAGATACTCCGGAAACAATCGATACTTCGCCATCAACGTCTGACGAGTAGTTCAGAGTGACCTGTAGATCATCCACAATTGAAGGATCCAAGAAAGGTGAACTCGCCCAAGAAAGTTGCCCGGTAATTGATGAGTTAACCCCGATTCCTAGCATTGGCTGCCCTACTGGATTTGGACTCGTAATAGTCATGGATACGTTATCCGTGACATTTACCTGCCACGGCATAGAAATCCCTTGCGTGCCCACATACCCCATCTCAGTGGTTAGTATTACCAAAGATCCTAATCCTGGTTGAATTATCTGTTGGGGGAGCCCGGTGAGGTTGAATGAACCATTCTCATCCGTCGTCACATTTGCCACCAAGTGATCTGAGATGGCTGCACTCCCCGGCA
>CAXEIX010000208.1:0-2398 GCA_963996605.1 uncultured Candidatus Poseidoniales archaeon
TCAGGAACGTTCGGAAAGCAGTCTTTGATGGCCAGCCCGCCGGCTACCGATGTCCCTCTTGCCATGGAGAGATGGTGAAGGGGCCAGTCACAACCACCCAGGGAGGATCAATAGAAGTGGACGGATGCCTGAAGTGTGGCTCTCTTTGGTTCGACAATAGGGAGATCGAGCCGTTCATCCCAGACATCAAGGAGAAAGCAATTCTCCCAGACGACTCCAATCCCATACTGCCCGTGATATCGGGAGGGATGTCCATCGCTAAGACTGTGATATCGGACCTCTTCGGAGCGGTCGGCTCCCTCGCCGGTCGGAATGAAGAAGACTCTGAAGAGTGAACACGCTAGTCCATATGTCACGAGTCCGAAGCCAGCCTGTCAATCTGGGCTTCCATATCTAGCACCAGAAGCAGGAGCTCCTCTTCGTTTCTCAGGAGCCTTGCATTCTCTTCTTGCAGCTCGGCCAGCCTACTAGAATCGGCTTCTGCACTTTCCCTGCGGGCTTTTTCGTTCTGCACGACTCCCTCCAGTTGTCTAACCTTAGATCCTGCAATACGCAACCTCTCCTCAAGCTCCCCAATCAATGCCCCATCGATACCTCCGCTCTGAGAGACTAATTCCGCCTCCCTGACCCTGCGTCTGAGGTTGGCAACCTCACCCTCGAGCCGAATCATGTCATCCCACCTGGATACTACTTCATCCACCAGCCTCTCCCGAGGAATGTCCGCCAAACGATCTCGCAGACCCCCACCTTCGTCCTCGGTTGGGGTGTTCACTGTCATACGAACTCGGAATGAACCAAACAGGCGCTCACTTGAACCTTGAGGAACTGGATACCCGCTTCGGTTAAATCAGGGCCCTATCTCGGCCGCGCCATGAAGGCATTCAGAGCGCGCGGGGCATACAGGGCAGGCAAGAAGGACCAACCATTCTCAGTCGACCTTGTGGCCACGGACGAAGAAGATGCCATGGAACGCCTCCTCTCAACGTTCGGTAGCAGGCACAGGGTCATAAGGCGATTCATCCTAGTTGACGGAATCGAAGAAATCGATCCGGGGGTTTCGTCGGCACCAGTCGTTCAAGCTCACTTCGGCACCAGCGGAACACCGTCCTCGGCTCCCAAAGCAGAGGAAGAGTGACGATAGACCGCGTAAACCCGCCACTATAATGGGCAATTCTGAAAGGTGATACGTCTGGAGACCACTCACATGAAGAAGTGGTTGATGAGGCAATATTGGCGAATTCAGCAGAGTCAGGCGATAATCGGGCTGGGCTTCTGGACAGCCACAATCACCCTCCTAGTATGGCCTTACGTATCGTGGAGATTCGAATCGAACGAGACACTCCTCTTCATCCCCATGACATATATCGGTTTATTCGGCATCGCAACCAGTGTCCTAACCATCGTCCTCCTAGCCGGATTCTTTTACGACGTGACTTTCGGCTTGTGGAGGGACCACATCACAGTAAACCAGGAGAGGAACCCATTCTCTACATACAAATTGAATCCGACATGGGGGCTGGTGATAGCACAGACCAACGAGATTCTGAGACGCATAGCATCCGATGACGAGGAGATTCAGAGGTATTGTAAATTCATAGATAGGATGTTGGTCTGGAACTCCAAAGAGGAGATATGGGCTAGGGCCATGTCCTCATGGAAGGATATCATGGGGGACGAGGACCCATTCCTATTCTATCTGGACGATGAAACCAGAACGAGCCTAGAGCAAGCAGCAGATAACCTTGAGGAATTCTAGGGGCCTCTCCAATGCTATTCGACAATCTCGAAATAGTCGGCATTGCAGAAGAAGCAGGGCAGGCGATAATGGATGTCTACGGATCCTCCGAGGGCATCGACGTTCAGACAAAGAGTGACGACTCACCACTCACGGAGGCCGATATCGCCGCTCACGATACCATAGTCAGAGGACTGGCATCGATAGATCCCAACACTCCAATCGTTTCTGAGGAAGGAAGGATCGGCAATCCGATGGATTCAGATGCATCCTGGCTGGTGGACCCACTCGACGGGACTAAGGAGTTCATCAAACGCAACGGGATGTTCACGGTAAACATCGCACTCATGAAGAGATACGGGGACCGCTGGAAACCCGCTTTCGGAGTCGTCCATGCCCCGGTTTCCAAGACAACGTGGTTCGGGGGCGAATTAACACCTGCATCTCGCATAGTCGACTCAATTTCGAAAACTATCTCTGTGAACAGCCAAATCACTGCGCCCATCAGACTCGTAGCGAGCGGCAGCCATAGAGCGGAAAGAGACGAAAGGTTCGCAGAACAAATTGGGAGACATGACTTAGTCAGAATGGGCTCATCGCTGAAGGCTTGTGTGGTTGCAGATGGAACCGCCGACCTCTACCCGAGGTTCGGCCCCACTTCCT
>CAXEIX010000209.1:0-2396 GCA_963996605.1 uncultured Candidatus Poseidoniales archaeon
ACGAACTTCCACCAATCAGAGAATTGGATAATTCCGTTCCCCACGCCCCTAAAAGACCTCAAGTGCTAGACGAAAACGAACGCCGTCTAGCAATCGAGAACTCTCTTCGATACTTTCCCAAAGACTGGCATCATGTATTAGCTCCCGAGTTTCTCGATGAACTAAACAGACTCGGCCACATATACATGCATAGATTCAGACCCGATTACGAGATGTATGCAAGACCAATATCAGAATATCGTTCTAATACCGATAAAGCAGCTTCAATTATGTTAATGATTCAGAATAATCTTGATCCCAAAGTTGCCCAGTACCCACATGAATTAATCACATACGGCGGAACTGGGGGAGTATTCCAGAATTGGGCACAGTACCTGATAACTATGGAGTATCTTAGCAAAATGAGAGAAGATCAGACATTAGTGATGTATTCTGGCCATCCTTTGGGTTTATTCCCATCAAGTAATGATTCTCCTATGGTGGTGGTAACAAACGGGATGGTGATACCAAATTACTCGTCTCAGAAAGACTACGAGAGAATGAGCGCCTTGGGCGTTTCTCAGTTTGGTCAGATGACCGCAGGCTCATACATGTACATAGGGCCTCAAGGCATCGTCCACGGAACTACAATCACTATCTTGAATGCCGCACGAAAATACCTAGGCAGAACATCGGAACAAGGTCTTGGTGGCGTCCTTTATGTTACTTCAGGCCTAGGAGGGATGTCTGGAGCCCAAGCCAAGGCAGCAGTAATTGCCGGTGCAGTTTGCATTATTGCAGAGATTGATCCTGTTCCTGCTAAAAAAAGGCACTCTCAGGGTTGGTTAACGGAATTATACGAAGACTTGGATGATCTATGCAATCGCGCAGAGAAGGCCGTTTCGAAAAAAGAAGCCGTATCACTAGGATATCTAGGCAACATAGTAGATTTGCTGGAGTTTCTCGTCGACAGAGGCATCACTCCAGAACTAGCTAGTGATCAAACGAGTCTTCACAACCCCTGGTTGGGTGGGTACATGCCAGTTGGTATCTCATTCGAGGATGGATTATCTATGTTGGAGAAAGATCGAGACAAATTCAAGCATTCTGTCCAGAACACTCTCAGGAGGCACGTAAATGCAATCAATTCCCTAACTGATAGAGGTACTCGGTTTTGGGACTACGGAAACGCATTTCTTCTCGAATCTAGCCGTGCCGGGGCCGATATCATTTCTCCCGATGGGTCATTCAGATATCCATCATATGTCGAGGATATTATGGGTCCAATGTGCTTTGACTACGGTTTCGGACCATTCCGTTGGGTTTGTACCTCGGGAAGTGATGATGATCTTCAAGCAACTGATAAGATTGCCAGAGAGGTTCTGGAGAAGCTCACCATAGACTGCTCTGATGATATCAAAACACAGTATTTGGATAACATTAAATGGATTTCCGAGGCCGAAAATCATGATCTCATAGTAGGTAGCAAAGCACGCATTTTGTACGCAGATGAAGTAGGAAGAAGAACCATTGCTAGTGAATTTAACAAGGCAATTTCAAGCGGTTTGATTTCCGCTCCAGTTGTTTTAGGCAGAGATCATCACGATGTGAGCGGAACTGATAGCCCTTTCAGAGAGACTGCGGATATTTACGATGGATCAATGTTCACTGCTGACATGGCTGTTCATAATTTCGTTGGAGACTCATTTAGGGGAGCGACATGGATAAGCCTTCACAATGGAGGAGGAGTAGGATGGGGCGAAGTTGTAAACGGCGGTTTTGGGCTGGTAATTGATGGATCCGAAAAATCACAGGAAAACATCAACTCAATGATTTCCTGGGACGTCAATAATGGCATAGCCCGAAGGTCATGGGCAAGGAACAGTGGGGCTATATCCGCTATCAATAGAGCTATGCATTTAGATAGCCGACTAGTGGTTACAGTCCCTGAAGTAGTCGATGAAGAACTTTTGAACGACATCTTTGATGCCACTCGATGACTCTATTTGGCCGACTAGTCTCGCCAGTCCAATGGCAGAGATAGCAATTGACGGTAATTCTCTGACCCTTGAGTCAGCTTTAGCAATTGCAAAGGGCACTGCAACTGCATTCCTACCAGGGCAATCTAGAGAAAAGATGCAACATTCACGTGATGCGGTGGAAAATGTAGTTGATTCTGATGAGGTTGTTTATGGCATCAATACTGGATTCGGAGCATTGTCATCCGTGAGTATTGAGAGAGAAGAACTCGAAACTCTACAGACAAACCTGGTAAGAAGCCATGCTTGTGGTATCGGGGAAAGAATGGAGCCGGAGATTGTCCTTCTAATGATGATTATCAGAGCAAACTCCCTTGCAAGAGGTGTTTCAGGAGCAAGGCCCGAACTTGTCGAACTAATACTCTCAATGGTCAATTC
>CAXEIX010000210.1:0-2382 GCA_963996605.1 uncultured Candidatus Poseidoniales archaeon
CTTGTCCCTGGCCCTGTCCTTGTCCCTGGCCCTGTCCTTGTCCCTGGCCCTGGCCCTGGCCATCCTCTCCTTCGCCACCGCCTTCGGTGCCTCCATCTCCGGATCCTTCGCCTTGGAAGTCGGGATCGTATGCGTCTGGTATTCCGTCGCCGTCCGAGTCCGATGCGGCTCCGTCGTTGGGGTCGTTTGGATATGGGTCGTTAGCATCATTGGTACCGTCGCCGTCAGTATCTGCATTGTTTGGATTGGTCCCTGCTTCATACTCTTCCAGGTTGTCTAGGCCGTCACCATCGGGATCGGCGCCACTGTCACTGGCAGAGTTGGGGTTGAGGCCGTAGTTGACCTCCCATCCATCTGGCATACCATCGTTGTCGGTATCTGGGTTGTTCATGTCCGTACCAGCACTTTGCTCCTCTGCGTTGGTCAGTCCGTCCCCATCCCAGTCGGCTCCTCCGTCTGAAGGGTCGAGGGGGTCTGATCCATCGGCTCCGACACCGGCTGAACCGGCCATGAGCACTAGGAGCAGCGCTGTTATCACACTAGTTTTTTTCTGATATTGCATTGTAAATTCACTTCCTAATTTTCCTTTAATCCAACGAGTAATGGTGATTGCTTGGAGCGAGTCTGGACACGTGTCCGAATACCGCAATAACGCTACACTGAGCGTCATTTCTGGTTTTTCCGAACTCTCGTTTTTCTGTTCTGACTCCTCCTTTTCTAATCATCCAATCTCACTGGCTTTCTCAGGGAACCCTCTGTTCCCTCTGGCTTCGGAGAGGCATGTTACGTATTTCAAGGGTTCCTGCACTGGTTTCAAGGGGTTATTCTCGAAAGCTCGGCCTGAAACCTAGTTGCTCCCATAAAGTGTAGAACTGGGACGATGAGGGATGAAAGCGCGAGAACTCCGAAGAATAGGCCTGACCAGAGCTCTATTCCTCGGCCAATTGAGAGGAACAGAAACCATCCAATTAGGACGGAGGCCCATGGTAGGTGCCTCCTGGTGTAGAGAGACAGGCGGGCATTGAGGATCTCGTCGGAGTAGAACTGGGGCGTGTCATTGGGGTCTGCTAGGCCGTTCTCGACCCCACAACGAGAGCAGACCTGGTATCTGGGCCCGTTACCTGTGATGAATTGGGCCTGAGGATAGTTCTGTTTGCAAATCCTGCATACTGGCATGATTCTCGTTCCGACCAAAGGAGTGCTGTCCTTCAAGGCTACGGTCCTCGACACTGGATCAATCGTCATCAAGTACGTCGTCTAGGAATGACACGTCGATGTCCTCGGATTCTTCCTCGACGAGCCCGTCGGCTAGATCGTTGAGTCCCTCGAGGCTGATCTCCTCGTTTTCCGAGTCGAGGAGGTCCTCCACAGACACATCGGGGACCTGCCACTCCTCAGGAGCCTCCTCAATGAGGTTCTCGGACATATCCTCCTCTGGATACTCATCTCCCTCCTGTGGCCTGAGTAAGGAGCTAGAGGCTATTTCCTCCTCTTCGGATATGCCCATTGCCTCCCTGGTCATCTCCTCCTCCAACTCGACCTCCTGCGTACCCATCTCCCATGGCTGTGGGGCAGTTTTCTCCCTAGGTCTGATTATCAGTGCGGCGCCGAGGATGACCATGATGGCTGAGATCATCATAATGACTGTGTTTAGGTCCCCATCAACAAGCTGGTCGAACCAAGACTCTCCATCCGCTCCGGGGCCTCCGGATGATCCTCCTGGAGTGAGATCTGTTAGCGGATAGACCCGGATGGAATCGACGGATAGCCTGTGTACTTCCCCATCGAAGGCAACGACTGTCAGCCAGTAGGGTGTCGAGGAAATCACGGGTGTCGGTCCGATGGAGTCGAAGGAGGCGTTGGAGTTGACCGAGGAAGTGACGGTGATCGCATCTCTGGTGTCCGAGAACTGCATCGTACTGGCGAAAACGGTATACGATTCCACCTGAGGATCTTCTGATTCAGCCCATAGTACCTCGATTCGTGATCCCGTGGCATCCCAGTAAGCCATGATCTCGGAAACCTCTGGGAGGTGAATTCCGGGGTCTAGGGAGTTCTCATCGACGGGACTGATCATTGAGGTCTCGAGTTCGTCTAGCCATGCGTTCCCGGAGGTATCGACTGAAACTACAGCGACCCACATTGGTACGTCTGGCTGGATTCTCTCTCCGCTAGAAAGTGATTCTAGGAGTATCTGTCCGTCCTCTGATCGGTCCAGAACCAATACAGGTTCGAGTCCCTCTGCACTATCGAACGGTGCCCCGGCTACTGCGAACACCCGGTACTCTGCGATGTCGGGCTCGGAACTTGGCGGGAATGAGGCGAATACCCCATCGCCAGAGTCCGGGGCCCTGTCAACGAGGGTTGGCGGGGGGACTCTCT
>CAXEIX010000211.1:0-2377 GCA_963996605.1 uncultured Candidatus Poseidoniales archaeon
CAACCGACATTGCCTACTTCTCGTGCACCACCTAGAAAGTGCAGTCTTATTCCATCCGGAGCATGGCTCGGATAAGATGTCGAAGAGCCTGCGGTGTACAGTACCATGCCTGATGTTCCGGGGGGGTGGATATGAATCACACCCACCCCCACCCCCTAGTTTCCTATGGAATGGGAAGAATTCAGAATCGAAGCTGATCCTTGATCTGTGTAACAATTATAGTATGCAAACTGAAGACCTTCAGATGGCTGTTGGAATTAATATACGCTTAGTAATAGTTCCTTATCCTAATCCAAAAAACGTCGACTACAATGGAAACACAGGGGTTGGGGGGTAAGTTTGAGATGGAGCGGTCCCTGCCCAACAACATGCCCAGGCAGAGTGAGATGATCTTTCAGGTAGATGAAGATAGGTGCTTTGGCTGTGCGGCATGCGTTGCTCTGTGCCCGGTAAATGCCCTCATTTTGGACGGGCTTCTCGCTATCGTGGATGAGCCCGAGTGCACACACTGCGAGCATTGTATCCCCGCCTGCCCAGTGCACGCCCTGTCTCTCGTAAACGTGAAAGGGACTGCTTCGATTGGTGTGCTTGCATGACCAGCATTGTCATTCTTGGTGACTCTCTAAGCACTCTATGCATTGGGCACCACATTCTCGATGTGGCCCCGGAAGCAGAGGTCTCCATCGTCACGGAAAGAGCCGAGATCGGTCTAATCGGGGAGGTGCCCGGCCTAATCCCCTCCTGGCCCCCGTGTCCGCCGCACTGGATTTCAGAAATGTCCTCGCAGACCCCGACCCCCTCATCCACAGCAGTCCGTGGCTCATGGTTCCTCAAAGCCATGGGAATCCAACTTTCGAAAAGAGGAGGAATCTTCCATCTCAGGACGAGGGTAACGACGGTATCCGAAAGAGAAGCTATGTTCGTGGGTGCAGGACCAATGGGGAAGGGATCGATCAAAGCAGACCACATATTGGATCTTAGGTATGACAGAGAGGAAAAACCACGATGGCATGGATTGGTCTGCAGAACGGAAGATTCCGCTCAAACCGCCGTTTTTGGTGAACGACCCGATGGAACAACAGAGATCTGGGACCTTGAGGAACCAGAGTACAACGGCGTCTCACTACAGGAGATGACATGGGTTGGCGACCACCCGTCTGCTTACATCTCGGAAGAGGTTCAATTGGGAATACAACTAGCTCAGACTATTGTTGATACAATAATACACCCCGTTGAACAGTAGGTGAGAACATGGGCGTGATCGGGGAATACATGCGCGACAGATCCTCCGGCACCAGACACGCGATAGTCATAGACCCCGCCGATCAAACACCTGAGGTAGCCGCTAATCGAGCCATGGCTGCAGTAAATGCAGGATCTAGGATGATCCTTGTGGGGGGGTCCTCAGATACGGATATGGACAATGTGCATGCTACTATCGTCGCAATCAAAGAGGCTCTGGAACTAGTGACATGGGCAGCGAGCCAAGACTCCGAAGCAGAAGAGGAAACGGAGGGGGTTCCCGTAGTCCTATTCCCCCAAGGCGCCGCTGCGCTATCACCTGCCGCAGACGGAATAACGTTCATGATGCTGATGAATTCGATGGACCAGCGATTCCTAATTGGAGAGCAGGTCAAGGGCGCCCCCTTCGTCAAGAAAGCAGGAATAGAACCCGTATCGATGGGGTACTTGATTTGCGAGCCTGGGGGAAAGGCCGGGAAGGTCGGGAAGGCCGATCTCATCGCTTCTCACCAAACGGAGCGAGTCGAGGCCTATGCCATGACAGCGGAATTTCTGGGTTTCGCCCTAGTCTACCTTGAGGCAGGGAGCGGTTCTGAGAGCCCAGTAAACCCAGAATTGATCAAGGCGGCCAGGCGGTCGTGCGACCTCCCTATCATCGTTGGAGGGGGTATTCGGGACTCCCATTCTGCAAGGGCAGCCTCCGAGGCTGGGGCGGATTGGATCATCACAGGCAACATTACGGAAGAGTACGATGATGCCAGCGAGCTTCAGACGGTGCTTTCCGACTTGATCAGCGGTATCCTATGATGGACTTAACGCAGGCATACTCATACCACACCCCCTTGGTGGGCTATCGTGTCCGAGGCCACCTGTCCCTGCTGTAACTCCGAGATGGGGGCACAGGGTGACGTCGTGGAGGGGCGTATGTACTACTGCGGGTCATGCAGGGGAATCCTAGCCAGCGATCGATGGTTGAATGCAAACATGAGACAAACAAACCTCAGGAACGTTCGGAAAGCAGTCTTTGATGGCCAGCCCGCAGGCTACCGATGTCCCTCTTGCCATGGAGAGATGGTGAAGGGGACAGTCACAACCACCCAGGGTGGATCAATAGAAGTGGACGGATGCCTGAAGT
>CAXEIX010000212.1:0-2366 GCA_963996605.1 uncultured Candidatus Poseidoniales archaeon
GGTTGGTTAACATAACTCTCAGGAATGAAAGCGGGCAATTACTCGAAAACCACGAGGTTAAACTCGAGAACGTCGAAAATGGATGGATCCAAACCTTCACAACCAACGATGATGGAATACTGGTTGAGTACATCGAAGAGGGAGATTGGATAGTAATTGTGGATGAGTTTGAGACAAATCCAGGGGTGTACGAGGGATTGCGAAGATCTATTTCTACTTCCCAATCAACAGCTGGTTCAAGATTGAATTTCCAGACGGCCGAACTTGCCTCTGTGACCGTGACCCTCCAATCAACCTCTGATGTTGCATCACCGGAGTTGATCGAACTCAAGATTTCTTCAGAGGAAGGTCTTGGATCATTCGTAAGCTCCATCGGAGGATTTGATCAACCTCTTGAAATTAGGCTTGTACCCGGCTCATGGAATGTTGAGATTAACCAGACTAACCAAGACGGCGTCAGGACACTATTGGAAAACACTTCTCTGGTTGAATCAGGTGTAACCGTAGGGCTCAATCACCAAGTATTCCTGACCGCAGAGAAACTTGTCAGTCTCAGCGGGAAGGTATTCTGGGATCTCGATGATGATGGCTCACCAGGTTTCTCGGAGGGACTTTCAAATGCCTCTGTAAACATAACTGGCGGCGCTGAATCGCCAATTCACCATCTAGTTACGGATAATGATGGTGGCTGGTCCACATTCCTTCCTGTACAAAGCACATGGAATATCACCGTGGAGAGGGACGGCTTCGGTACTCAAACCTCACTAGTAGAAATTGGAGAAACCTCAGTGATCGAGGACATCGAGATCTCGGCAGGAGAGGTTGAAATCTCCGGTAGCATCACATATCTAGATCAGTCTTGTATTTCTAGCGGCGAGTGGCAAGTTGAGATGATTCCATCGCATGGAATATCGAGAGACCGCGTCTCAGTATCCGGAAACTCCCTCGGAGAGTGGACTGTAATGATTCAACCAGGCAGTTGGGTGACAATGGCAACATCTACATCCGAGTCCCCTGAATGCACAGGGCTGATCTCCATCGAACCCATTGAAGTTGGAGTAGATGGGGGTTCGGTAGAATCAGAACTCACGGTGGGTGGAACCCTAAGGCTTGAGACCAGTTGGTTGGCCTTCGATGGCAGTGCTCATGATCTTACAGAGATTGATGATTATGACCTAGTCATAGAATACGGTCCGATCTCGTGGTCCGAGGAGTTAGGAAGCGACGGCATACTGACTCTACTGCTACTGCCGGGCACGGTGCAAACATCCAGCAGCTTCGAATTAAACGAGGGCGTTCGAAACGTATCCTACTCCGGCGGAAAGGGAATCTCTATCAGAGCCGGACAGGTTAGCCCGATCAACACTCTTAGTATCGATAGGGTCTCTAAGCAGAGTATCACTTTGTCAGTGCAAGGGGACGATAGAGTTGGAGTCGAAGAGATCGACACCGCATGCACAAACGACGATGATGGCGATGGCGTCATTAATGGCGAAGATGCATTCCCTAACGACTCTACTGAAACCTCAGACAATGACAATGACGGAATTGGCGATAATGAAGATTCAGATGACGACAATGATGGTGAGCTTGACGATGACGATGACTTCCCACTGGGGCAAGGCCTGCCAACAAACACAGCTGTAGGGTGTAAATATCAGAATGCTGAGTTCTCTATCTCAGTTGAATACGACGGCCACAACTCATTCGACGAATACACTGTCGTTGGAACAGTTCCAGGCGCTGATGGGCTGGATTGGAATGTCCATTTCCAGAATTCATCTGGAGGGTGGGTTGATTCCATGACATTCGACTTGGGCTTGTCCGATTCAAACTTCGCCGAACAAATCAACATCAGGGTAGTCCCGGCTAATGTCGGTGTAGCACATCACTTCCCAGATGGACATTTGGTTTTGGTCAAGATATCGACCGAACAAGGCTACTCGACCCAGGCGGAATTGAGG
This sequence comes from uncultured Candidatus Poseidoniales archaeon, assembly GCA_963996605.1. Lineage (GTDB taxonomy): Archaea > Thermoplasmatota > Poseidoniia > Poseidoniales > Thalassarchaeaceae > UBA36. The sequence continues at coordinate 1,965 of CAXEIX010000212.1, forward strand.
GTTGATGTGCCAGAATACAACGGTATCGAACTCAATGAGCCCGAGGATCTCTACTTCAGCGGGGAGGAAACCGCCGTGACTATCGAGATTCCATTCAAGAACACAGGGAACTCAGACGAGTTGTTCTACTTTGAATTCGATAGCTCAGAATGGTGGCAATTTGCCGGCCCGACCACTCAGCCAGTATCTCCATTCTCTGATGGAACAGCCACCTTCACTCTGGTACGCTCAAATGAACCAGAACTGCCCTCCCCTTACACCGAAGAGATTACATTCACTGTTTCGGATCAGGACAACAATACTTACTCGGGCTCAACTGTGATGAAGATGGACTCTCCAGTTCTCGCCATAAATGGTGGAACGGCTAGGATCCTCGGAGGAAATGCATTCGCTTCCTTCGGT
>CAXEIX010000213.1:0-2339 GCA_963996605.1 uncultured Candidatus Poseidoniales archaeon
GCGTACCTAATAGTGACTCTGCTGCTAGCTTCCGCACTGATTGGCTGGAGAGCAGAGGACTTCGAGCACCAGATTAACGGTGATGTTGAGATTTATCTTCCCGATGGGGCCAACTCAACGGCTCTCCTCAATGAGGTTCGAACTCAATGGTCAACCGATATCGTAATTCTCTATGTGCAGACTGACAATGCCGCCATAGGGGCGGACCACGGGTCCGACAACATCACCGATGCGTCTATTCTGAATCAGATTTCATGGATAGAAGGAGACGACAACAATGTAGGTGAAAGCGGATATGGCAAGGGCCTGGACTACAATAAGGAGGACCGTGGATCATACTCTTGCAATAGCCCGATGACCGGATGCGATGGAGTAGTCTGGATACTATCTCCGGCCCAGATTATCAAGGAGGCAAACTCGACCAACTACCGGTTCTCCTGCGCGGTTGAAAAGTACGGACTTCCAAGTTCAGACGGGAGCTGTGCTATTGCTAGTCAGAACCCAAACGAGGGTTACTCAATTCCGCAGGGAGACGGTGCACAGGAGAGGATTGACGGTTACGTGGATAACTCAGGCGAACTCCTGTCAAACTTTGTCAAGGACACCAATAACGACGGGATTTGGGACACTGGCGTCGTAATTATGGGAATTTCCTTCGATATGACCAATACAGACATCACCCCAAGGACCGATCTCAAGACCGGCGAAGAGATCAGAGACCACAAGGCATTCATTGCCTACGTGAAGGCCCTCTTACTTTCTGACTCCGCAAGCGAGGATAGGGACGGTGACGGTGTAGCCGATAATTGCGATCTGTGTACCAGGGCATGGGATAGAACATGGACTATGGATTCGGAGCGTTTGGACACAATCCCGCCAAGGAGCGCGATTACTGTAACCGGACTAACGCCTGTTCTACATGACGTTTCTGACTCGATATACGAGGAGTTGCGCTATACCATGCTGCCAATCAGCTTGGGCCTTGTGGGTCTGACAATGTTCATCCTCCATCGCAGCTGGAAGGTTCTCATCATATGTGGCACGCCTATCGCGATGAGCCTAGCAGTTACATTCGGGTCGACAGTCATTTTCGACATCATGCTGACTCCGATGATCATCTCTGCTGGACCGATCCTGGTGGGGCTTGGAGTGGACTATTCCCTTCACCTGACAAACCGGATAGAGGAGAATCGGGTCGAGATTTTGAAAAAGATGGAAGAGGATGCCTGGGCTTCAAGGCGTGACGGCGCAGAGGTCGTCGAGCCAGACCCATTCGACCCCGAAATCAGCCTCACTGCGAATGTCAGGGCCGCAATGACCACAGGAAACGCAATTTTCCTGTCTGCTCTGACAACTATAGTCGGATTCAGCGTACTCATGTGGCACAGCCTAGTTCCCATAGAGCCTATGAGGACGGTAGGCAAGACTCTCCTGATAGGAATCTCAACCACCTTCATCATCTCTATGCTAATGGTGCCCGCCTGGATCGAACTGCTGAGATATAGGAAGGGCGACTCAAGAAACCTGTTCAGATCCAGCGTCGTAGACTCTTCCAGGAGGAAGAGGATCGACGAAGAGAAGGCCGTAGAAGCAAAGGCACTACCCAGGAGGGTTCGAGAATCAGCAATAGACACATCCGATGTTTTCGGTACCATCCTGGGCATAAACAGCCTACTATTCTACGTCGTTTCCACGGCAATTTTCACTGGGGCCCTGATCTTCTTCACCGACCTCACTCGAGACGGCTCCCTAATCCTTGGATTCACACTCTCTACAACCCTAACGTTCTCCCTTCTAGAAAACTTCTGGGATGCGGTTGGCAAGGTGCCACTCAAAGCTACCCTCCTAGTCATCCTTGTCTCCTCCGCAGCGACTATCTGGGGGGGCATGATGTTCAAGGAACAGCTGGGCAAGGACATAACCGGCTCATCGGACGAAGTTCCCCCTGGCCTTGAGTCATATGAGGCACTGAGGGAGTACAGCATAGTTTTCGAGGGCGGCCAGACAAACATGTTCATCGTAGATTCCACAGAGAGGGGCCGTCAGAACGAAACGGCTCCAATCCGGGACCTCCCTATTCTGGATGCGATCGAGAACATGCAGGAAATGAAGATCGATAACGTTGCTAATACCACGACGATAAGCCTTGTGAATATCCTGAAGGCGGTTCATGTGGATGTCGAAATAGGGGGATTGGAGATATATGATCAGAGCCTATGGGAGTTGATTCACGATGAATGCTGGGACGAATCAGCCAATCCGCTAAGGCCGGACTGCTGGCCTTACTCCGTTAGCAGCAGAGAGGACATGGTCAATATCGCCTTCGACACACTTAGCCC
>CAXEIX010000214.1:0-2337 GCA_963996605.1 uncultured Candidatus Poseidoniales archaeon
TATTCCTAGTCTACAGCATGCCCTCGCAGCTGCTGTTCGTGAACGAGCCGATAGACCCCCTGGTTGCTACTTCCTATGGCGGTGACGTCCGAACGTGGGAGATATGGCCACCTCTTCCCGAAGGCCTGAACCTGAATGGGGCATTGGCCCGCTCTGGACAGGTTAACGGGACCATCAGCGGGGCCCCGATGTTCGAGTTCGAACTCCAGATATTCACCGTGTGGGCGAACAACTCGCAGTACCACAGCTCCGTGGAGATAACTCTCCAGTCCGTCATACCAGACCCCGATGACGATGACATCGACCTGATCTACCTGGATAGCGAGCTCAATCTCACGACAAACGTGGACGAGGTGTACATGGTGCCACAGATATTCGGAGGGAACGTTTCCTCGTGGTCAATCTCCCCCTCACTTCCCGGTGGCCTGGAATTCAACACTACGAACGGGATGATCACGGGATTCTCCACTGAGGAGGTGAATGGCTCTGCATACACTGTCACAGGAAGCAACTCACTCTACCTGGACACCTTCACAATAACGATCTTCGCCAGCCACCTCGATACGGACGAGGACGGGGTGCCGGACATATTCGACCCGGATGACGATGGGGATGGGTGGAACGACACTGTCGAGATCGAGTGTGGCACGGACCCCCTGTACATCGTCAGCAGCCCCGAGGACCACGACGGAGACTGGGTCTGCGACCCGATAGACGAGTTCGACGACTCCCCCATCGTGTTCTTCTACCCCAACGACAAGCTAGTTCTGACTGTTGGACTGGAGATGGAGCCCCTGGAGCCTCTTATCGCCCCCAACAGCGGAGGGATAATGCGATTCTCGGTCCTCCCCGACCTTCCTGCAGGACTAGTTCTGGACAACGCTACAGGAATAATCTCCGGGACTCCCGAGGAGGCTTGGAGGCACGTCATACTCGAGTACTCTCATACCTTCAAGGCCGAGAACTCCCAGTGGGACTTCTCCTACAGGGTCGACTTCGACGTCTTCTGGCCGGAGGACAACACCACGGACGAGGACGGTGACGGCTGGCCGGACCTGATAGAGCTCGAGTGCAACACCGACCCGACAAACGCTTCCTCGTTCCCAGAGGACATAGACATGGATGGGATATGCAGCCACATAGACGAGGATGACGATGGCGACAACATCGGAGACGTGATCGACAAGTTCCCGAAGAACCCCACCGCATGGGACGACACAGACAACGACACCATGCCGGACGAGTTGACATGCAGGTACCTGACTGACTCGGCAAACTGCACATTCGACCTTGTGGAGGACCTCGATGACGACAACGATGGTTGGCTTGACCTCAACGAGACGAGCTGCGGAACTGACCCGAAGGACAACCTATCGGTTCCCGAGGACGACGACGGCGACGGGGTCTGCAACCTACTGGAAGTGTACGTCCCGGATGCTGTGAAGATACTGTGGATATGCTGCTTCCCGATCCTACTGCTACTGCTCCTCCTACTCTGGGTGATCAACCCATTCACAGTTAGGGAAGAGGAGATCCTGGGGCCCGAGCCCGAGTATACCAGCACTGAAGACGGGTGGCAGGTAGGAAGCGGCGAATACGACGATCCGTATGTTCTCGAACCCACTAACGGGGTTCGCAAGGGCTCCTTCGCACGCAGTCACGAGGTGATCAAGGTCTCGAACATCACGCCAAGACTGGTGTGCGACTTCACGGACATGTCGTCGGAAGAGAACGGCAGTCGCTTCCGCATGCAGTCGATCAAGTCCAATTCCAGGGGCGAAATAGAGTTCAGACTGGAGTTCAACGACATTGGCGGTACCGTCAACACCACCGAATACACTGGACTCATCAGGCTAGGGAAGGCGACGGTTTACTTCCAATGGGCAGTCGAGGTGGAAGTCCATCATGACACTCCAGAAGAGGAGATGGCAAAGAAGAGAGCCAGCAGAATCGAGAGGAGCGCGAAGAAGAAGGCCGCGCAGTTGGAGCGAGAGGCAGTGGAGAAGGTGGCCGATGCTGAGATAGACGCGAAGAAGAAGGCAGCACAGTTGGAAAGTGAACTGAAGAGCAAGATCGAGAAGGTAGAGAGAGAAGCGGAGAAGAGGACCGCAGAAGCAGAGCTGAAAGCTGCCATTGCAGAGAAGAAGGCTGCTGACGCTGAGAGAGAAGCGGCAATGAGGCTAGCCGAAGCTCAGCGAGAAACCGAACGAGAGGAGAAGGAAAGAATCGAGAGGGAGAACGAAGAGAGGAGGATCGCAGAGGAACGGTCGGCAGAAGAAGAGAGGAAGGCCGAGGAAGAGGCTGCAGAGGAAGAGAGGAAGGGGGGGGAAGAGGCCG
>CAXEIX010000215.1:0-2335 GCA_963996605.1 uncultured Candidatus Poseidoniales archaeon
AAAGAAATACGAGCCTGGTAAGATCCATACTATTTCCGAAATGGGAAAGCCGATAATTGTAAAATACGATTTAGAAAGAATAGCTGCAGAAGTTCCACGTAGTTCAATCGAGGACTCTAAAGAACCCGGATTCTGGAGATACGCTCCCCTACTTCCAGTATGTTCTGAGAAAAATAGAGTTTCGCTGGGGGAAGTTGTCACTCCGATGATTGCACTTGAAAACTTGGAATCGACATTAGGAGTTGATGCTAAAGCCGTTTTCGTAAAGGACGAGTCGAGGCTACCAACTGGATCTTTCAAGGCCAGGGGATTGGGTATGGCAGTGTCTATGGCAAAGGAGTTGGGGGTGAAACATCTAGCCATACCCACTAATGGGAATGCTGGTTCCGCCTTGGCTGCTTATGCGACCAGAGCAGGCATTGAGTGTACTGTGCTGTGCCCAGACAACACCCCGACAATAAACGTCAGAGAAACACAGATGCAAGGAGGCAGTACACACCTTGTGAATGGCCTAATAGGAGAATGCGGGGGAATCATTGCCGAAGGTTCGGCGGAAATGGACTGGTTCGCAGTTTCAACTCTAAAGGAGCCTTACAGGATTGAGGGAAAGAAAACTATGGGTTTGGAGCTTGCTGAGCAAATGGGGTGGAGCCTTCCCGACATCATATTCTATCCAACAGGGGGTGGCACTGGAATAATTGGAATGTGGAAGGGATTCAAAGAATTGATTGAGCTTGGGTGGATTGAGGATAAGATGCCCAGAATGGTCTCGGTTCAATCGACTGGATGTGCCCCTATTGTCAGAGCGTGGGAAGAAGGGCATGAGTTTGCTGAATATTGGGAGGGTGCTGAGACTATATCTTCGGGGATCAGGGTCCCATCAGCTCTTGGTGACTTCATGATACTAGATGCAGTAAGATCATCGGGAGGTTTCGCGATATCTGTTACCGATGAGGAAACTCTGGATATCCAGCACCAGATAGGCCTCAGCGAGGGTTTGCTGCTTTGTCCAGAGGGAGCTGCTACAGTTGCGGCATATCGTAACTCTATGGATTCAGGGTTGGTCTCAAGTAGTGAATCTGTGGTCCTCTTCAACACCGCAACTGGTCTGAAATATCCGATGCCGGACGTAACCTCAAAAATTGACAAAAACAACGTTGAGTACTCGGTTTTCAAGACTAAATAAGTCCGAGTGCGTCTTCTATCCTATTCAGTTCTGGACCCGTAGAGCCGGATCCAACAAGTGCATGCGAGTCACTAGCACAACAACCTGCACCTACGAATGGTGAGCCGAAAGTAACTGTCCCCACCATTACGGGGACGCCCAATGCTGACTCGATTGCCTCCACCTCTGATGTCTTCACATCCGGGTGAGCGAGGACGCCCTTGTTATTGGCCACTATCATGCTTCCAACGGTCCCGTGTCCAGCAACCTGTGAGCGAATCGCCTTCACGCCTAGAACATCGGAAATTATCTCTGCTCCTGCTTCTGGTATTGTTGGGCTTACTACGACCCCGTTATCATTGCACTCAATGAGGTTCCCAGCTGCATTGACGCCGCTCTCCATTATTACCACGTCTCCAAAGCTAGAAAGCTCATCCAAGTCATCCTGGGTCGCTATATCGGCCACGGCAATTCCTTTCCTATTGCCTCGGACTAGACTACCCAGCAATGCTGATCCGCCGATTGAAAGTCGGTGTGCCTCCAAGTCAAAAGAGGATTCTACCTCCTCGGCGATTTCTTCTTCCAGGGTGCTCGGGATGAACAGAACATCGCCAATCACACTAAGATAGACCCCGACTTGAGAGTGTCCAAGAATGTCTCCCGTGGAAATTGGCATGTTCTACCCCTTCAATGACTAACGTCTGCTGGTTAATTTGTGTTGCGGGGATGTGAAGGAGAGTGGCACAGCGACGACCTTTCCCGTGGGCTTGCGCACCACAGTACCGGAATCGACGCAGGAGGGCTTGACTTCCGGGTTCGATATGGGACCGGGTAGGACCCCTCCGCTATGGCCGTGCACAACTCTTCCTTCGAATGCGAATTGATATGCTCTTTTGGACAGAGACTCACACTAATGTGTACCTCGAAATTTAGATGCTCGGGGGGTTAGTGCAGCTGGGCTGAACACCTCGGCGAACCTCGGTGCTTACACCCGCTGTCTATCAAACTCGTCTTCTACGAGTCCCCTGAGATGCGTCGTCTTTCGGATGACTTCGAGCTTAGATGCTTTCAGCTCTTATCCATATAGGGCGTGGCTACCCAGCATTGCCCTGCCGGACAACTGGTAAACTAGTGGCCCCGAGCCCTCGTTCCTCTCGTACTAAAGGGCCC
>CAXEIX010000216.1:0-2328 GCA_963996605.1 uncultured Candidatus Poseidoniales archaeon
CGTCGGAGACCATGCGTGCGATCGCCTCGCTCCTGGACTCTTCCAACAGCTCGGTGTAAGCCCTCAGTTCGCCGCCTCCGATGTTCTTGAACAAGGCCCCGATGTCCTTTCCGATGTGCTTGGCCCTCACTGTGGAACCTCCCACGACCCCCAGGTTCTGGGTGATTACCTTGCCCGCTATTGTCTCGGTGTTGACGACCATTATTCCGTCTCTTATGTGCTGCATGGTCGACGCTGGTGGGGCTTGGTATTGAACCTCACTCCTCGCTCACGTGGAACGCGGAGGGGACCTCCAATGCGGTCGGGGGCCTGGTCTTGTACGAGATCAGGACCAGTCCCGCGGCCAAGGTCAGCTCGCACATCAGGACGCTGCCGTAGGATGTTATCGCCGTGAAGAGGGACACCCAGCCCAAGTCCTCGGCTGGGATTGATTCGTAGAAGTCGTCCATCCAAGCCATGTAGGAGTGGATTAAGTAGAATTGCGAGGCGGCATGGACGGTTACCCATGTCCAAGCCAGCTTGAGCGCCGTGTCCCTGTCCTCGGCGTTCCACATGATGATGGCGGTGGGAATGGATAGGAGGAACAGGAAGGCGGATGCTGCGGCGCCGACGTCCCAGAGGCTCATCTCGGTCATGCTCTTTATCGAGCGTATGATTTCCTCGCACTCCTCCCTCTCGGGATCATCTTGGCATAGCTCCTCAGCGTCCAGTTCATCCAGCATGGTATCCATGATTATCCCGGAGAAGGCTAGGGAAACGGCTCCGAGAAGTGAGGACAGGCCGAGGACCCCGATGAAGATGGCCCCGCCCTTCAGCCACCACGGGGATGGGGTCTCGGGCCCGGCCTGGGCCACTCTGATGCTGCCGATCACATGCCTGGGAAGGGGTGGTCAGCCAAAAGGGATGTCAGTCCATTGACCCCATCTCGATCCTGTCCTCCGAACGGACCATGGTGTGGATGCACTGCCTCGATGGGTTGACGACGAAGCCGAGCCTGAGGAAGTTCCTGCCCAGGATCATCCTGTGCTTGAGCTGCGATCGGTCTGCCAGGCAAACCTCGACGTCGAAGTCCCTGGATGCGATCTCGATGGTCGTCCTGATCACCGGCCGCATGGTCTCGTGGCCACCCGTGTCCCTGATCCTCCTCCATCTGTGCAGGGGCCTCTCGGACCACCTGCTGCCCTCCTCCAGACGGAATCTGATTTTCGTCTCGAGGTTGGATTCGATAATCTCAATGTCAGCGGCATGTAGGGTGTTGGACCAAGCGCCGGTATCTATCTTGGCGAGGATCGGGGGCCTCTGGAACTCGGGCAGGCCTACCCACTCCCTCCATCCCACTACCGCCGGCCTAATCACGTCACCACCGCTTTCGGGGTCATCCGGGGTTTCTTGAATCCAACGGAAGAGACGGTCGAAGATCAGTTGCAGAATTGCGCCCCATAGACTTGCATGGAATCGTTGAAGTACAAGTCTCAACGCGTATCCCTAATGGCGCAGATAGAGACCGCACTGAGTTACGACGACGTTCTCCTACTGCCAGCAGAGTCAGCGGTCCTCCCAGCCGAGGTCGATCTCTCGACCAGGCTAACCACCGGGATAGAGCTCAATGCGCCGATAGCTTCCGCTGCGATGGACACGGTCACCGAGGCCGAGATGGCGATCGCAATGGCCCAGAGCGGAGGGATCGGGGTCATCCACAGGAACATGCCCATCGAGGACCAGGCTGTGGAGGTTGACAAGGTCAAGAGGTTCGAGTCGGGGCTCGTTCTCGAGCCAGTCACGGTGGAACCGACTATGACGGTCGGGGAACTGAGGACGAAGAAGGACCAGTACGGTTTCTCCGGGTTCCCAGTGATCGATGGGGATGGCAGCATCGTTGGAATGGTGACGAACAGGGACATCAGGTTCGTCGAGGATGAGGAGACCGCTGTTTCCGATGTGATGACGAAGGAGTTGGTCACGGTTCCTGAGCACGTGGATCTTGAAGACGCGAAGAGGCTGCTTCACCAACACAGGATCGAGAAACTCGTTGTTGTCAATCCCGAAGGGGGCTTCTCGGGCCTGATTACCGTTCGCGACATTAATCGCTCAAGGGACAATCCGCTATCTTGCAAAGACGACCGAGGCAGGCTTCGCGTGGTCGCTGCAACTGGTACGGGTGAATTGGGCATCCTGAGGGCGCTAGCCATGTTCGAGGCGGGGGCCGATGCTGTCGCCGTGGATACGGCCCATGGCCACTCCCATGGAGTCCTAGAAACGGTACGAGCCATCAGGGACCAGGCGGGTCAGGACGCGCAGATCATCGCAGGGAACGTTGGCACCCCCGAA
>CAXEIX010000217.1:0-2314 GCA_963996605.1 uncultured Candidatus Poseidoniales archaeon
GGCTGTGGAGGATTTGGACTTGAATCCGGGAAATCAGAGGGAGTGCCCTCCGGACATTCCAACGATAGGTTGTGATTGGGATGGAGATGGGATTGCAGACCGAATGGAGAGTACACTCTATGGGACTAATTGGCAGGAAGCAGACACCGATGGGGATGGTCTAGACGATGGATGGGAAATTGAGAACGGACTCGATCCTCTTGATACGGGGCAGCCATGCATCAGTATAGGCGAAGGCCTCACAGAAGTGGAATGCGAAGACATCCCAGTGGCATCAGTAGATACCGAGAGGGAAACCGGTGAGCAGAATGAGACTTTTCCAAACCCAGACAACGGCCCACTCGGAGACCCAGACAGGGATGGCCTGACAAATCTGGATGAGGCAGAGTTGGGGACAAACCCTCGTCTGAAGGACACCGATGGAGATGGACTGAATGATCGGTGGGAATCCAGGCACACGCATGAAATAACTACCCCGTCCGGAGTAATCACGCTTCTAGACCCACTCGATGGTAATTGGAATTGTCCATTGCTGACTCCCTCGATGCAAGCCGAGATTAAACTGGACATAGGAGACGATCTGTGGGAGGAGATGGGTTCTCAGTTCGGACACTCCTGTGATGCTATTCTAGATCTAGAACTCCCGGAGCCAGACACTCTAAGGAACTTCGTAGAGGAGAAGTACGATACGAACCCCAGAGATTCCGACAGCGACGGCGATCTGATTGACGATTTAGTTGAGATTTCGACGCATCTGGTAGGCCTGGAGTCTTTCTGTGGCCGTCCTACTTTCGGAACTCTTACACTACCAGCCCCCCATCTCCGTGCCTTTGCTTCAGAAATTCAATTCACTGCTCAGAATTTACCAAATGGCGGAATTCAGACCACACTTCAAAAGAAGAGCCCATTGGACAACCCAAACTGGTTCAATGAGGATATGGATGGCGATGGGAGGTTGAATGGACCAGGTGACTGGGATACGGATGGCGATGGGATGCCAGACGGATTCGAATTCTGCTACTCATTCGATTCTAACTATAATTGGTTCCTAAACCCAGCAAACTCTACCGACGCATATGGGGACTCCGATGGAGACGGACTGAACAATGTCGAAGAGTTCTCTGTTTCTTACGACTGGGGGCCTTCAAACTTCACCGATCCACTCAACCCGGATACCGACCAGGATGGTATGCCAGATGGATGGGAGTTCCAAAGTGGAATCCATCCCACTGATGGTAGTAATGCCGATGATGACCCAGATTTCGATGGATATGACGCCGACAACGATGGTTCTGTTACGTACAAAGATATGATTGGTGCGACTACGATCGAGAGGATAGACGTCACTCCCGGGGAATATGTCCAGGCAAACAAGACAGTACTTTGGGTCCGAACAGTTGTGGATAGCAATTACGTCAATATCCCCGTTAAGACTGAAACAGCTGGCTGGGTTTACCACATCAATGTGGAGTTGGATGAAGAGGTAAAAAGTAGATTACAATCACTAATCACAGTTGTCGAGCAGCACGAGAGGTTCACAAATCTGGATGAGTACAACGCTAGAGACAGGGATGGCGATGGGGTCGTTGATGGTAGGTCGACCGACCCACTTGTCTCGGATACCGATGCAGACGGTCTAATCGACGGAATCGAAGTCATCGGATGGAAGATACGTATCGTAGACTTCGGCGTGAGAGAGGTCATTGTGAGGTCGGACCCAGGAGTCTTCGACACGGACAGGGACGGCCTGTCCGACGCAGTTGAGTACTACGAGACATTCACTAATGCAACAGACAAAGATACCGATAATGATGGATTGGAAGACTATAGGGAGGCCGTCGATGGCCACCCTTGGTACGATAACGGGACGTTGGTTTACTATTTCACCAATGCCTCTGCCTTTGATACAGACAATGATGGCCTGGAGGATGGGGAGGAAGTCGTGGACGGACTGGACCTCTACATAACCCACGGAAACAATGCCGACACCGATGGTGACGGACTTAATGATGGCAGCGAGGTACTATTTGTCCCTCGCCCATGGCAGGGCGCAACGAACCCCCTCCTCAATGACACCGATGGGGACGGGCAACCAGATGGGTGGGAGATGCAAGTTTTCTCTGTCCAGGAGAACACAAACAGCCACAGCCTCTGGATATCTGTCGACAGCTGGCTCCCTCCTGGGTGCGAATCGATGATTGAATGCGGCAAGGGTCCCGGTGGTTGGATCTGGATTAACTACGTATCCGGATTCGACTCTTCGGGCGATAGGGATGGCGATGGAGTTCTAGATCCCCAATACTTCCTGCATGAG
>CAXEIX010000218.1:0-2313 GCA_963996605.1 uncultured Candidatus Poseidoniales archaeon
TAGTTGCCTCCAATTCAGCGTTTTTATGGACAAAATACCAGATTCTCTTTCTAAAAAACGAGAGTGTTATATGCCTCGCCCCCCTATCATAAATGATAAGTTTTGAGGGTTCCCGTAGGGAACCCTCAATTAGAAGGCAGTAATATGACTGATGAATATGGTGCAGAAAGCATTCAGGTCCTCGAAGGGTTAGAAGCCGTGAGAAAAAGACCAGGGATGTATCTCGGTGACCCTCATGACGGTTCGGCTCTGCACCACTGTATCTGGGAAGTGGTAGACAACTCAGTAGATGAGCACCTAGCGGGACACACGGATTCAATTGAAATTACACTCAATACGGACAACTCATTATCCGTCAGAGACTATGGGAGGGGAATTCCTGTCGGCATCCATGATGAATTCGGAATCTCGGCGGCCGAAGTAATAATGACTAAATTGCATGCGGGTGGAAAATTCGACAATAGTTCTTACAAGGTTTCTGGAGGACTCCACGGGGTCGGCGTGTCTGCAGTAAACGCGGTTTCAGAATGGATGGAGATGACCATCCACCGAGATGGGATCGTCTATTTCCAACGTTATGAAGCGGGCGTACCGGTTGAGAAACTGAAAGAGATAGGGAAGTGTGAAGATACAGGGACCCTAATAGCATTCAAGCCTGATTTATCTATTTTTACAGATATTATCGAGTTTGATTTTGAAGAGGTCGATACTAGAGTAGGTGAAACTGCATTTCTAAATGCGGGTCTGAAGATTTCTATCGATGATCTGAGGGGTTCTGAACCACACTCATCGGAGCATCTGTACGAAGGTGGACTCTCCGAATATGTGAGTCAGCTAAATGAAAGAAGAGAGGTCTTGCATGAGGAAGTCATCGAAATCAAAGGTGAAAAAGAGATCGAGAAGGGCGAGGTCGAAGTCGAGTTAGCGCTGCAATGGTCAGATGCATTCAGCGAGTCGATTCGTTGCTATACTAACATCATAAGGAACAAAGATGGAGGGACTCATATGTCCGGCCTACGGACGGCTCTAACCAGTTCTGTAAACTTGTATGCAAAGAAGAAGAAGCTCCTCAAGGGAGATGCTTTGTCGGGTGATGACGTACGAGAGGGCTTGGCAGCAGTAGTGAGCGTCAAGCACCCTGACCCTTCATTCTCCTCCCAAACTAAAGATAAGCTGGTGAGTAGCGAAGTTACGGGCATAGTTCAGACGATTGTTTATGACAAATTAGGTGAGTTCTTTGAAGAAAACCCATCTGTAGCGAAGCAGATCGTTGAGAAGGCACTACTAGCATCCAAAGCAAGGGAAGCAGCACGAAAGGCTAGGGACCTCACCCGGAGAAAGGGAGTTCTAGAAGGGGGAGGTCTGCCAGGAAAACTTGCCGACTGTCAGTCGCGAGACCCAAGTGAGTGTGAGGTTTACCTCGTTGAAGGGGATTCTGCTGGTGGTTCTGCGAAAACAGGTAGAGATAGGCGAATTCAAGCGATTCTTCCCCTCAGAGGAAAGATTCTCAATGTGGAAAGGCAGAAGCATAATGCTGCAAAGGTATTCCAGAACCAGGAAATTCAGACCATCATTCGTGCCCTGGGTGCTGGTGTCGGCAACAACGAAGATGAGGAGGGTGCTTTTGATGCTAGCAAACTTCGATATTCGAAGATAATAATAATGTGCGACGCGGATATTGACGGAGCTCACATCAGGACACTAATGTTGACGTTTCTCTGGAGATTCATGAGACCCGCAATTGAGGAGGGACACGTTTTCATTGCCCAGCCCCCGCTTTATCAATTGACGAAAGGCAGAGTGAGCAAATACGTATTCTCCGATGAAGAAAGAGATTCGGTTACCTTGGAATTGCAAGGTGACAATCCAAATGCAAAAATAGCCATCCAGAGGTACAAGGGGCTCGGTGAGATGAATCCAGATCAGTTATGGGATACTACCATGAATCCAATGACTAGAACCATGCTAAAGGTTACAGTCAAGGATGCAACCGAATCGGATGAGTTGTTTGAGATCCTCATGGGAGAGGATGTTCCGGATCGGAGATCCTTCATCGAAAAGCATGCTAAGGAGGTGACGAATCTTGACATCTGAAGAAGGGGGTGACGTAGAATTGCCGGAAAATAATGAGAATATCCTAAATCATTCCTTGAATGAGGAGATGAAAACCTCGTACATCAACTATGCAATGTCGGTAATCATTGGAAGGGCCCTTCCTGATGCCAGAGATGGCTTGAAACCCGTCCATCGTCGTGTACTATATGGCATGCACGAAGGAGGACATACCTCGGAGAGGAAATATAGCAAGTCTGC
>CAXEIX010000219.1:0-2306 GCA_963996605.1 uncultured Candidatus Poseidoniales archaeon
ATACGAATCTGCTTCTGGTCATCCCTTCTTCTGACTGTCACTGTCGCGTCATCGAGAGATTGGTGGTCAATCGTCACAGCCCAAGGGACCCCAATCTCATCTGCCCTTGCATACCTTCTGCCGATTGATCTGCTAGTATCAATTTCAGCGATAATACCAGAAATTGAGGTAATCCGCTCCAAAACCTCCCTAGCCATCATATCCATTCCATTCTTTGCAAAGAGAGGTAGCACGACTACATCATATGGGGCCAAAGAAGGCTCCAGAGTCAAGATTGTGTACTCATCCCCATCTTTTTCTGATTCTAGGTAGTTGTGATCGAGGATATGCCAGATGATCCTATCTATCCCGAATGCAGGCTCAATTACATGAGGCGTGAAGTACTCACCTGATACTGTCGACTCTTCAAGAACTCTTGTCACCATCCCCTCTTCGATCTCTACTGTTGTGCCATCGGCAAGTGATAGCGTAAAGGGAATTCTTTCAGGCAAATCTTTGAGTTCTGACAATGCTGCTGAAACATCAGACGCTCTTTCCCTGAAAGCGGGACCAATTACCGCTCCATCGGGCTTGAGGACTTCACGACTCTCTTTTACGGGGTTTTCGAAGCTCCTCCACCCCTTCAATAGCCCAGATTTGGAACCCTTCTCGTGTGATTCCAAATCATGACACGTTCTATTGGCTATCCCGACAACCTCAATCCACCCGTGCTCCCCACTGAGTTCGCAGTCCCAGCAGTCAGATGCGTAATGAGCCATCTCAGAGCTAGCGTGTTGCCTGAACCTAACTTTCGAGGGCTCAACCCCGACATCTTCCAGGAAATGCATTGTCATAGCCAGGAACCAAGCAACAGTTGGGTGCTTCACAATCCCCGATTCGAATGCTTCTTCGATTGTAACTTCAACCTCACTTGGGTGAGGGCCATCGGGATCGGGCAGCATGTGGATCCTTCTCTCCCATCTGCTCAAATCGACAGCAGGAGGCTCTTCCGGATCGATGAAATACTCCAATTCGGCCATATTGAACTCCCTGAGCCTAATCATCCCCTGCCGAGGACTAATTTCGTTCCTGTATCCCTTACCAGTTTGCATTGCTCCGAATGGCAACCTCTGCCTAAAATGCCTGTAGAGTGCTGGGTAGAGCATGAACATTCCTTGCGCAGTCTCCGGCCTCATGAAAGCGGTCCTCGAACCCCCCATTGCACCTATGCTCGTTTGGAACATCAGACTCATCGAACTAGCACCTAACCAGTCTTGGGAATCACAACTTGGGCATTTTACCCCCCTCTTCAAAATCAACTCATCGAGTTCAGATGAATCCAAGGTGTCCGGGTTTTCGTGTAAACCATCAAGAAGGTGATCACTCCTGAACACCCCGCCGCAGGATTTGCATTCAGACATCTTATCATTGAATTCGCCCACATGCCCACTTGCTACAAGAACCGACTCAGGGGTAATTGTCGGCGAGTCAATCTCCACCACATTCGGGACCTTCCCCCAGTGTTCAATCCATGAATTAACCACTCTTCTCTTTATTGTGGCACCTACAGGGCCGTAGTCGACTAGTCCAGATACGCCGCCATATATCTCAAAAGATGGAAGCACAATGCCTCTCCTGCGGAGCAGTGAGGTCAATCTAGAGAGTCTTCCTTTGTCCCCCATATGGCCAACGACAACCAATCGTGGTTTTCAAGCCATCCTAGTGTCGAGGGCTATTGTTTCGATTGAGTTGCCATGAAGAGCCTATCAGATACATTTGACTAATTTCAGACTTATTATTGAGAAGCATTAATCTATGCAATCGACACCCTGAAACGCAAGGTGGTCTGAAAAAAATGCCAGAAATTACGTATGTCTCAGAGATTTCTGAGACCGAGGACATCCTGAGTCAACTCTCGGCACCTGTGAGAAATTGGTTTCAAGACAAGTTTCCGGATTTCACCGAGCCTCAGAAAGTTGCTATTCCTCAGATTTTGTCAGGAGAGCATCTGCTACTATGCTCCCCCACCGGTTCTGGAAAGACATTGACTGCATTTCTTTCAATTATTGATGACCTAGTTAGGAAATCTCTGGATGGGAAGCTAACTGATTCTGTACAATGCATCTACATCTCACCGATCAAGGCCCTGGCAAATGACATCCAAAAAAATCTAATCGGGCCTCTTACAGAAATTAAGGAGAGGTTTCTACCTGGAAGAGCCCAGGAGATCAAAGTAGGACTCAGAACAGGTGACACACCACAGAAAGAAAGGGAGAGGATGCTGAGGAAGCCCCCTCACATTCTGATTACTACGCCCGAATCATTGG
>CAXEIX010000220.1:0-2303 GCA_963996605.1 uncultured Candidatus Poseidoniales archaeon
TGGGTAAATTGGAAGCTGCCCTGGAATCCCTGGATCTGCCGGATAGATCGGTAGTTGTTTCTTGCTTCTCTCCGAAGATCGGGGCGGCTGCCAAATCTTCTTCTTTCAGCATCCCAGTGATTCGATTGATGCCCCATATCAGGGCTTGGGGCAGGTTCTGGAGGCTGAAGAGAGTGGTTGCAGTCCCCCATTTCGCTAGGACTACTGTGAAGGGAATAACGCGTAGTCTAAGGAAAGAAGGGATGGAGTCAATCGGAATGGCATTGGATTACCTCGAAGGATGGCCGCGATTCATCCATCCAGGCCTTCCTGTCGGACTGCGGGGAAGGGGACTGAAGCGGTTCTTCGAGGCCCGGCAGGGCATGGGGGCATTCGTTTGGTCGGCGCCATTGAAGCACGAGGATGCGTTGGTGAATGCGGGAGTCTCCCTGGTTTCGGATGACATGGATCCTACGGTTCTGGTGAAACCGGATGGCACTCCTAGGTGGCCTAGACCTGCTAGCCAGCCACTTGACGAAGAGTGGAGCAAGAGGATCAGCAAGGCCAGCCCCCTGGAGAGGGGCGACATTATGGAAGAGGCGTTTTCTTCCCTTCCGATGTGGTCGGATATCGAGAGCGAGCGGAGGCGCAGAATCATAGAAGAGCAGTCGACGAGGATGCTCTGGCCGGGCAGTACTGAGAAATGGGTTAGGCTAGCAGAAGATGGCTTACCTTGGGGAAGTCCGAGGATAATAGGGCACAGAGGGTCGGGGAGCACGCACTGAGTGCGATTACTCCAGGCGCCTGTGTGGCTGTTCCTTGGCAATGTACTTCGGCCTGTAGATCGGCACGCCCCTCCCGTCTCGAGCTTCCCTCTCATCTAGAACCTGGGCGCAAATTCCTGCCACACGAGCCCATCCGAAGAACGTGGTATAGTAGTGGGGCTTTCTGAATCCAATAGCGTGCAAAAGGCTCCCACTGGCCAAATCCACGTTTGGATATGGGTTCTTGATCTTCGGGTGCTCCTTCAGTATAGGGGGCACTACCTCCCTTAGTGCCTTAGCGATCTTGTAGTACTCGTCATCTGGGCAGACCTCCGAGCCGAGTTCTATCAGGAGTCTGGCTCGTGGGTCCTCGGCCCTTAGAACACCATGACCGAAGCCGTAAATCGGCCTCTTCGCAGCTAGTTCTGCCCTGACAAAATTCTCAATCTCATCTGGATCTGAGGTTCCGATCCTCTGAACGAACTCGAGGCAAGCCTGATTCGCCCTTCCGTGTAATGGTCCGGATAGTGCGTTCATTGCACTAGCCAGAGAGGCATACACAGATGCCCTTCCGGAAGCGACCGCCTTGCCGGAGAAGGTGGAAAGGTTCCCTCCGCCGTGATCCATGTGTAGAATGAAGAAGAATCTTAGCACTCTGTTCATCATCTCGGCTTCCTCGCCATCCACTCCCAGCATGTGGACGAAGTTCTCGACCAGGCCTAATTCTGTGTTCCTGGGGCGGATCTTCTCCGGATTCCCCCCCCGTAGTAAGAAAATCCTGGCCATCAACTCTGGGGTTCTGGCGATTAGGTTCATCGAATCGACTCTGACGTCACCAGTGGTCTCGGCTGCACCCATGGCCATGATTCCGATCGAAAGCCAATCCATCGGGTGACCGCTGCCTGGAGTTAGGTTCTCCAGGACCCTCAATGCACCGGTTGGCATCTCCTCGCCCCTATGTGCCAGTTCCTTGCGGAATGCCACAGACTCTTCCGGATCTGGGAGCCTCTTGTGCATCAGAAGGTAGATGACATCCTCCTCCTCCAGATTGGCCAGATCGCCGACTGGGTATCCTACGTAATGAACGCCTTCGATCGGGTCAACATAGGATGTCTTGCAGGTCCCTACCGGAATCCCCCTGAGTCCAGAATCCAAGTGGCCTTCTGAAATCGAGAATATTGTTTCTTCATCAGCCATACGGTTCCCAGCATAATGGGTAACTGACGCCCCGTCATAATCCCTCCGACAGTGGGCTTTCAGAAAATCGGTCAAATAAGACCTAACTTCCGGCCGCATCTATCGAATAGTTCCAGGACTGTATCGAGTTCCCCCCTACTTAGTCCGGCTGACATCTGAGTCCTCACTCTGGCCTTATCTCGAGCAACCATTGGGAATACTATCGCACCCACCATTACGCCCTCATCCCTCATCAATGAGGAGAGTTCTTGCGCCTTCCTGCTATCTCCGCACATCACAGGCACTATTGGCGTCTCACTGACTCCGGTGTCGAATCCCATTGAGTCGAGTTGTTCCTTGAAGTATGTCGTGTTATCCCACAGC
>CAXEIX010000221.1:0-2298 GCA_963996605.1 uncultured Candidatus Poseidoniales archaeon
CCGTAATCGGCTCTCTCTCTGAAATATCCGGAATGGTCGAGGGTACTTCGGGTACGCAAATCGTCATTGAATGATGCCCCAGTAACCAAAATCCTGCCAAGGCCTTCATATCGACTGGACGTCGGCGAACCGAAGAGGGATACCAGTGGGGATGATTTCTGTAGACGTGGGCGAGGAGGGTACGCATGAGTATGCGAGTGGAATCAGTGCTGGAGAAGTTATCAAAAACGTACATGGGAGGAAGTCCGGAGCCGTAGCTGCGTTGGTAGACGGAGAAGAGAGGGACATGTCCTACTCTCTCGAGGGGGACTGCAAGGTCGAGCCCATCCTTGGGGGATCGGAGGAGGGGTTGTACATCCTGAGGCACAGTTGCGCCCACCTACTTGCTCAAGCCGTTACTCAACTTTACCCGGAAGCAAAGCCAACAATTGGCCCCCCTATAGAACACGGATTCTACTATGACTTCCACATGGACCCTATCGGTGATGATGGGCTACGTGAGATAGAGAAGCGGATGAGGGAGCTCGTCAAGCAGAACATCACCATAGACAGAGAGGAGCTTGACAATGATTCTCTGAGGGATATGTTCTCATCGAATCCGTTCAAATTGGAGATCATGGATGACAAGATTGGCCATGATGTCGGCTCATCCGCATACCGTCAAGGTGAGTTCGTGGATCTGTGCAGAGGGCCTCATGTTTCCCGAACCTCCCAATTGAGGTGGTTCAAACTAACAAGCACTAGTCAGGCCTATTGGAGAGCAGACAAGGAAAGAGAGGGATTGGTCAGAATCTACGGCATGTGCTACGACTCCAAAGATGGCCTGAGAGAGAGGGAGAGGCAGATCGAGGAGGCTTCCAGGAGAGACCATAAGAAGATCGGCAAGGAGATGAGGCTCTACATGATTGACGAAATGATAGGCAAGGGCCTCCCTGTTTGGCTTCCAAATGGTGAATCGCTCAAGTCCGAAATAGAGAATTTCGCAATCGAGACCGAGGAGGCGTATGGGTACGTCAGGGTAACGACTCCTGCCCTTGGGAAGAAGGAACTGTTCGAGACCAGCGGCCACCTTCCTCACTACGCCGATGGGATGTATCCTCTAATGGAAATGGATGATGGGTCCTATGCATTGAAGGCAATGAATTGTCCATTTCACCATAGAATATTCCAGAACGAGAAGCGGTCTTACCGAGAGTTACCGATGAGGATAGCAGAGTATGGAACCGTATACAGGAACGAACTGTCCGGAACTCTCTCTGGCTTGCTAAGGGTCAGGATGCTGTCGATGAATGACGCCCACATCTACTGTACCCTGGACCAGGTAGCTTCCGAAGTAGCCGACAATGTTAGGATGGTGCAAGAATACTACTCAGTCTTCGGTTTTGACGACTACCACTTCAGGCTCTCTCTGTGGGACCCTGAAAACACCGAGAAGTACATCGATCAGCCTGAGAACTGGAAGTCCACCCAGGACCATCTTAGGGAAATTCTCGATGACCTCGGGGTCGAATACGTCGAGGCTGTCGGAGAGGCGGCTTTCTACGGGCCCAAGATAGACATTCAGTTCAGTACCCTACTTGGCAGGGAGGAGTCGATGTCAACGATCCAACTAGACTTCGCCGCCAAGGAGCGCTTTGGGCTTTCCTACACTGATGAGACTGGGGCCGAAAATGGTGAGGTCTTCGTCATCCACAGAGCGCCCCTTTCCACGCATGAGAGGTTTGTTGCCTTCCTAACCGAACACTGGGCAGGGAACTTTCCAATCTGGCTTTCTCCCGTTCAGGTGCAAATCATAACTATCTCAGAGAAGCATAAGCAGTACGCCGAGCAGGTAAGGGAGGCTCTCGATGTGGCTGGAGTCAGGGTTCAAGTAGACGACTCAGACAATACAATCGGAAAGAAGATCAGGACGCACAGGAAGACACGTCCCGCTTACATGGTGATCCTTGGGGATGAGGAGGCCAGCGATCGGACAGTCTCCATCAGGGGCAGAAGTGGCAATCAGAAGAAGGGGGTCGTCCTGGAGGAGTTCGTCTCAGACGTCTTCGCCGAGATTTCGAATCGCAGCAGGGATCTCTCACTAGACGAGTGAAGTATCAATACTGGACCCCATCTAGGGATACTCACTATGGCCACCAAGGATGGCAGTAGAAGTTCCGAAAACTCGGAGGCGATGCTGTCAACAGCAAGATCGGTGATTCGTACGTGCCTTCAAGTCCGGAGGGAGGAGGACGTCCTGGTGATCACCGACCCGGATACGGCAGATGTGGGCCAGGCGTTGTACGAGGAGGCCTCCAG
>CAXEIX010000222.1:0-2289 GCA_963996605.1 uncultured Candidatus Poseidoniales archaeon
ACCATGGAAGTCCAAACTCCTTCTCCCTTGATTCGTGACCATAGTGCCGCACCGACATGTATTGCTATGAGGAGATAGCTGAGATCGGCTGAGAACTCATGAACAGTAAGTGCAAAGACCTGCATTGGACCCTCAGTGATTCCTTGTGAGAACAAAAATGCGATCAACAGGCCAGATAGTGGGAGGAGAATCAGGCACAGATACATGGAGGAGTGAATCGATTTAGCGAGATATCTATGGGCCATGGGGACAGGTTCGTGAGCCCCAAGAAACGTCTCAAATTTCCTCATGTAATAATATCGAACGATAACAATGACTAGGAAAATACTTGCAAATGCCACCTCGAAGGCGAGCAAGCCTGAATCCTCTAGCTGAGATATGTCATCTACTTGCTTGAATATCCCATATGCATAGAGGATTATGAAGCCCCAGTGGGACGCCTTTGCCAGAATGGTATGGGACTCGCTCATGTCATACCGAATTTCCAATATGTGAAAAATGAATGGGGAACTCCTGTTCGTTGTATACGCTACGCTGAGTTACAACGAAGACCTCCTGAAGTCGGAAACCGACTATGCTCAGACTCGGTCAATTCGTAGTTTCTTCACGTTGGCCTTATTGATCATGTCAGGTAGCCAGTCGGGTGCGTTTGCTCCCTTTGGGACCTTGCTCTTTGAGCCAGAGAACACGTGTACTCTGTTTGTCCCTCTTTCCCTTAGGTGGATGTCTGTGACACCTCTTGAAGCCGCCTTCAAAGCTGCTCCCCTGGGCTGCTTGCTGTGGAACACTTGAGCAGTGTCCTTGCCGTTCTGTATCAACACGAAATATTTCTTGTCTGCCATAATTGGATTCCTCCGGCTACATGAGGAACTGCATAGATAATAAAGTTGAGCCGAAATTTCGGGATACTGGGGCAATGTTTTCGGGAAATATGAACTACCAGATTCTATAATTCCGCACAAGCAAGCGTCTTTGTGTTGGTTACTCCAGGAATCGAACGAACAGAATCAACAACGAGTTTCGCTATTTCACCCATGCTCTCTGCCTCAATTTTGAGAATCATATCATGATCGCCGAACAGAACTTGCGCATCCGAAACAAAGGGAAGAGAAGATGCCTTCTCGAAAACTGAATACTCGGTTCCTGGCTCCACATCGAGCAAAACATATCCGGTTGACATAGCCTTGGGAAGAGGTCGGTGACAATTAATGTTCCCAAATTTAGAAGGTTTTGTCTACGATGGATACATATCAGATGGCCCCTCTTCCCTATCTTATGGCCGACGTAGTTATCGTTAGAGAATGCAGGCACGGGCAGGTTCGCGTTCTCTATGGAGATATCGTTGGTGTGGAAGGAGACATAATGGTCATTCCTGCCAATAGTAGACTCGCTGGAAGAGAAGGGCTAGATGAAAGAATGCAGCAAGCTGCTGGAGAAGGTCTGAGGGAGGCATGTGCTAACATTGCCAAGGAAAGGAGAAAGTCAAATCTACAACCATGCGGAGTGGGGGAAGCAGTGACTACACCGGCCTTTGACCTTCCAGCATCCAATCTTGTTCACGTAGTTGGTCCTGATTGCAGGAGGCCGACTCAGGATAACTTCAGAAGGGAACTGATGAGGAACTCGTACGATGCTCTTTTCGAAGCAGTGGAGAATCTCAAGCCCAGAAATACCCTAGTCCTACCTCCCCTAGGAATGGACGTGTTCGCATATCCACATCGAGAAGGTGCGAGAATGACTATGGAAATCATCCTACCATGGATGGATGGAGAAGAGGATCCCGGAGTAGACATGGTTCTGATTGTTACTAACGAAGATAATTTCCTAAATAATATGAAGACGGTCTACAGAGAAAGTGAGGATCAGTTCCCTGGCGTAGACAGGACTAGGGACTACAGAAAGGGAAAGTTTCAGTGATTGGGACCGGTGTCCTCAATAACCCTGAGAATTGGATAGAGTCATGGGAACCAGCTATGAGCGGGAACTGCGTTCTGTTCTTGCTGGTGAATTGAAGGGTGTTCGTGCAGTAACTAGGTCATGCAGTGAGGTAGAGAGAGCCAGAGCGATGAAGGTTACACAGAGGCCATTCTTGGTAGTCAGGGCAGCCGGTAGCGGTTCGGAGGGAACTGGCGATTTATTGGCTCTGAGGGGGGATATGTGCTTCCCCATTGAAGTCAAGACCTCTAAGACTGATAGGATTTACCTCTCGGGTAGGACGATGGACCAGTACAAGGCACTGAAGTCTACTGGTGAGAAGTGTGGTCTACTGCCGCTATACGCATTCAGACT